>JAGGYZ010000044.1 GCA_021162285.1 Candidatus Fermentibacteraceae bacterium | reverse complement strand
TGCTGGGGTGCGGAGCCTTCGGTAAACGCGTTTGTCAATAATCATGTTGGAAATGGTCTGGCGGTTATACGCGTACATGTAAGCTGGCCGGGGAGTGACCCGATCTATAATGCGAACCCGTCACAGCAGAATGTGCGCAAAGGTTTTTATAATGTAACAGGAGTTCCCCACAATGAAATAGACGGGATTCTTTCTCCATCTGCTTCGCAACTTGAGGGAGCATACTCCAACAGAATTAACCAGCCAACGGATCTGGCTATTTCTGTAGCCAGAAATGGTGACAATGAGACAGGGAGCATCAGCGTCAGGCTGATTGCCGAGGCCGAAATAGGGACAACTGTAATGACCCGTCTCTTTGCTACCGTAGTTGAAGATGACATTCCGGGAGCAGGACACTGGTCAGGTTCATATTTTGATCAGGCCTTCCGATACAATCTATTTGGTTCAGCGGGGGTACTTGTAGAGTTTGAATCACCCTATCCTGATACTCTCTTTTTTGAAGCAGATTACGACATATCAAGCTGGGTAAGCGACAACCTCTATCTTGCCACATTTGTCCAGGAGTATTCTTCAGCAAACAAGGAAGTAATAAACGCCAGCTGGGCTAAATTCATGGACCTGGAAACGGGTATAAATAATCCCGATGGTTTTGTTTCAGATCTTCCTGAATTGATACTTCATTCTAATCCATCTGTTGGAGGCATACAGGTATCTGCCGTGATGTCCGGAGATGGTGGTGGAATTATATCGGTTTATGACACTGTAGGAAGATTGATAACATCCCGCAGCGCATCTGATTACAATAGTTTCCAGCTGGATGAACCCGGGCTTTATATCGTCAGGCTTGAATCTGGTGGTAAGGTGGTAACAACCCGGGCAATAGTCACAAGATAGATGTGAAATGCGACCATCATTTTCTTGCTCCAGGTTTGTTTCTTCAGCAAAGGGAGTTAAGAGAATGATGGTCGACTTCCTGTTTGGTCTCCAATAATTCGCAGAAGAACACAATCAACATTGGATTGCGAAAGGTTTTCCCTGCCATCATCCATCAAAATGCAGGGAATTTTCATGCCTGTTACTTCTTTCTGGTCCTGAATCGGCTCTAATGGATTGTCATGGTACTCCAGACTGTATGGAACAGTTAGGTGAATTCGGTTTTTCTGTTGTGGTAGACAGTGAACCCAATTGGAAAATGACACTCAGACACTATATTTCCTTCGGGAAGATGTGATGAATATGTTGAATCGCATTCAGATTTTGTAGCAGAATTAAAACTGATAGCTGCCTGCTGGCTTTGTTTGGAGGCATTGTGTTAACCGTATTTGTACATTTCCTGCTTATTTCCCTTGTCCCGTCTCCTGCCATGGATGCAGCAGCAGCTGCTCTGGATTCGGCAGGTATGACAGTTGAAGGCATGAATTTCGACAGGAACTGGGCATCAGGCGTAAAGCTTGCAGACAGTACAGTGGTAAGGTGTATACAGGATGTATGGGTTTTGCCGGATGTAGCTGATTCGGTTTATACGAGTGCCGTTGATCTTTCCGGGATTGAACCCATTGACGGTGGAGTGGATTCGCTTATAGCCGTTCTTCAGCAGACCAAGCTATCATTCGATATGGTTCTGGATACTTTAAGCTGTGCTGATTCCCTTGCGCTGCTCTGCGGTGGAATGTGGGCCCACGATGATTCTGTTGGAACCCCTGGCGAGTGGGGGCTGCTTTTTACCTCAAGAGGGCTTTGTGTTCCCATGGAAGAAGACTCTCTTGATCTCGATCTGGATGAATTTACAGAACTGCTTACCCGCTGGCCGGACGTGTGCAACCCTTCTCCTGAACTGATCATCGGGCTTGTTAAGGGTTTGGAGCTGAGGCAGATACCTGGTTGCGAAAATGCTCCGGGAGTTGAGGGCACGGTGATTGATTACTCCATCGACTCCGGGTTTACCTGGGTTATAGGCGGCACAGGGAGAAATGTCTATACAGATGGTGCTGTCTACGATCTTATTGTTGATGTCGGGGGAGATGATCTTTACCTCACCGGAGCAGACGCTACCGGTATTCTGGGAAACTCTGTAGCACTGATAGCTGATATATCCGGTAATGACACATACATATCCCATGTACCTGTTTCCCAGGGTTCGGGCTTCATGGGCTATGGCGCTCTTGTGGATATCTGTGGAGATGATGTTTACAGAGGCAGCTCCATGAGCCAGGGATCGGCAGTTATGGGGGGGGCTCTTTTCGCTGATCTTGAGGGGAATGATTACTTTACCGCCGATGTTCATTCTCAGGGGGCGGCCACTATGGGCCATGCTCTGCTTCTTGATGGTGGAGGTGATGATTACAGGAAAGTCAGCGCCTACGGTCAGGGGTTCGGCGGACCGGGCGGTACGGCCAGCCTTGTGGACTGTATGGGAAATGACAGCTATCTGGCGGGATTTACATACCCCCACGAGCCTCTTCTGCCACAGGACAACATTGCAATGTCACAGGGGTTTGGACTGGGCCTTCGCCCTTTCTGTGCTGGAGGCATCGGAACACTTTGTGACCTGGGCGAGGGGAATGACACATACAGAGCGGAAGTGTTTGGCCAGGGCTGCGCCTACTACTATTCACTGGGTGTTCTTGTTGATGAAGGCGGGCAGGATATCTACTCATCAGCACAGTACAGCCAGGGCTCAGGTATTCATCTTGCCTCGGGAATTCTTGTGGATATGGAGGGCGATGACCAGTATGTGAGCCGGAACGGACCGTCTCAGGGCAGCGCCCACGACCTCTCCACCGGTTTTCTTCTGGACATGGAAGGTGATGACTACTACGCAACAGACGGCGGTCAGGGGCTGGCGTTAACCAATTCCGCCGCAGTGTTTATGGACATTTCCGGTTCCGATGTGTATGCAGTGCGGAACATGGGTCAGGGACAGGCAAACTGGGCAAGGGGTTCATCCGGTTCCGGCCTGTTCATCGACCTTGCAGACAACGACTTTTACATGGGAGAGGGAGCGGACTCTACGCACTGGGAAAGAGAGTACTCCGCCGGGCTTGATCTCCCCGGTGTTACCGAAGTTCCTGAAGATGAAATACAAGAGACAGGCAACCCTGCTGAACTGGATATGGACTCACTTTTCACCGTTGCTTCAGAATGGGGGGTTTCCGGTAACAGGGCCAGGGTGCTTGCCCACAGAGAAGAGCTGGCCTCAAGAGGAAGAGAGACGGTTGACTACATCCTGCAGGAACACCTTGACTCCTGGGACGGTCTTGAGCACCGGGCAGTAAAAACGGTCTTTCTGGAAAACAAAGACTACGCGGTGGAACAGCTGCTGGCAGTTCTTGATACCGATCTTGAAAAGAGGGAACTGGGCAATGTAATTCAGTGGCTTGGAGAAACCGCCGGCGAGGAAGCCCGTTCACAGCTTGAAGAAATGCTTAGCGATTCCCTCTCCACAGGGATACTGACAACACTGATAAGAACGCTGGGCGACATCGGTAACTCTGAATCACTGCAGTTGATCGTACCTTTTTCCTGTTCTGAAGTGGAGAGAGTGAGAAGGCAGACTGCTGTTTCTCTGGGAGAATTCGGAGAGCTTTCAGAAGAAATACTTCGGTCTATGCTGACAGACTCTTCGCTTGCTGTGAGGTCCGCCGCATGGAAAGCTCTTGACGGAATAATCTCCCAGGATGAGGAGTAAGTTAGTTGTACGGGGTTTGACACCATTTGGCGTTGTAGGTATTTTCCCTAGTCGAAGGGCGTGACTCTTCGTAAACAGAAACGAAAGTGAGGAAGATTGATGAGGAAACTTAGTTTGATTTTTATGGCAGTGCTTGTTGCTGCACTTGCCGGTTGTGCCGGTGATACAACTGAGCCTGGTGGAACACTTACAACAGTTCAGCAGCTTCAGCTTGACGCAACCAGTGCCGGAAGAACCATCGTTCTTGTATGGTCTGCTGTTACTGATGATATCGACGGCTATGAAGTTTACTTCAAAACAGATGGAACCGGTGACTGGTCGAAAGTGGGAGATTCCGCAACAACAACATTCACCGATACAGCAACAAACGCAGGTACCTACTCTGTAAGAGCATACAAGGACACAAACTTCTCCGAGAATTACTCTAATGAAGTTTCTACCATGCCTACTGTTATCAACGCTTCTTACACAATCGTAGACAACTGGGCTCCTGCAGATATGCCCAGCGGGTTCATTTTTGGTGCTACAGAAGGTACACCCGGTATGGCCTCCCAGCCGGGCTTTGTACAGGATATCTACGCTTACGATGACGATTTCAAGGGAGACACGAACATTTCTCTCTACAGCGGCAACAAAGGCACATTCGGCAATGGAAGACAGAGTTACTTCCAGGTTCCTCTTGGTAACGGATACTGTGATCCTGCCGGAACATGGTACAACACCAGTTACCCGCTTTACACCGGTGACAGTGTGGTATTTGTTGGTCTGACCGATGGCTCCACCATCAACGGTTATGCCAAGATGTACGGCCTTTCAATTGCAGGCAGCAGTACAGAGCACGGAACTGAACTTACCTTCTCATACGAGATCCAGGTTGGTCAGCAGGGTGCAGGTTACCTTACAGTCTTTACAAGCAACGCAAACTAGAGCACGCTTGTTTCAGGGGGGGGGAGGGGCAGCCCTCCTCCCCTTTTTTCAATAATTCAGGAGGAGGAGAACATGATCGCTTTTTTAATGAGTATCATTCTGTCGGCTCCCGGAGCCGCCATGAAGACCGGAGGTCTTCCTCCCATGCTTCTTAATCCGGACACAGTTGTTACAGAAACCCAGGCGGGTCTTCCTTCCGGTCTAGGTACAGTAATGGACAATGTTCTTGATCTTCCAGGTGCAGTGTTTGGCCTGGGTGTTGTAGATCTTAATTCGGGAGAACGTCTTACAAGAAATGCAGGCAGGCGTTTTTACATTGATACACCGGATATTGTCGAAGCTGCTTTCAGTGTTACCAGACACAACTCAGGAGAATTCAGGCTCGACAGCCTTGTTGCCAGAGATATGCAGCTCTGGATGATGATTCATGAAGGGCAGCAGGGTAATCGTGAGAAACTTATGGCTTCTGTGTATCATTCCGATGATTTCCCGCCTCTGCAGTCCTGGCTTTCAGAAAATTTTCCGTCTACAGAATTCGATGGTGTTACAAGGAACTGGGAAGGAGCCCCTGAGTTCTCTCCTAATTTTACCACGGTGAATGACTGCCTTGACTTTATTGAATTGGTTTCAGACAACCTCGATATAACAGCTGTAAGAAGAATGACACTTAATCCGCCGCTTTCCGCAGACCTTGAAGCTGCACTGGGTTCATCCAATGTGGTTTACGGGTGGGTAAGCGGAAGAGACAAAACAAGAGCTATCAACCTTATCGTTGTTAAGCCGGACGGTGCCAGGTACGGTGTTACAGTGCTGGCGAATGACCTGTGCTGCCAGAGCAAGGGCGATCTGGGCTTCACCATACTCTGGAACGCTTTGTAACCAGCTGCTGGTGCATGTGCTTTTGTAAAACTGTGTTTCTGATATCCTCTTGTGCTGAGCAGTAGAATGATTGACCCTGATCATGAGTGCCGCTATTGTTCTGAAGAGGTGCTGATTTGTAAGATGCCGGAAACGGCTTTGTTTGAAACAGGAGGAAAAATGACCAGGTATTCAATTCTGATTTTTTCAGTTATTGCTTTGCTCGTTGCAGGTTGCGGTAGTGCTCCTGCTCTCCCGGATCCCGGTAATCTCACAGAATACCGCGACAATGCAGGCGAGACATTCCGTTTTCAGGTTACAGGGGATGCCGATCTGGGCATATGGGGCACAGATGTGTATACAGATGATTCTTCTCTTGCTGCTGCAGCGGTGCACGCAGGGGTTCTTGAAGACGGAGAAGATGGTGTTGTTACGGTAACAATCCTTCCTGGCGAAGATGGTTACACAGGTTCCGATCGTAATGGTGTTATCAGTATGGATTATGGTTCCTGGCCGGGAAGCTACAAGGTCGAGTAACCATTCTGCTTTTTGAAAGGGTCGGCTGCTGCCGGCCCTTTTTCAGTTGGTGAGGTCTCTTATTGACGACAGGTTTTAAACTGCTATTTTCCCGCCATACCCCGTTGTTGTAAAACTCATTCGAGAGGAGTCCGTCATGGCTTTTAACCTGCGAGGAAGAAGTCTTCTCACGCTTCTTGATCTCAGCCCTGCTGAGCTTCGTTACCTGTTGGATCTTTCCCATAATTTGAAGCAGGAGAGACTTGGATACCAGGTGTTTCAGAGATTTCAGGGTAAAACCCTTGCAATGCTGTTTGAAAAGCGTTCCACCCGTACCCGCTGTGCATTTGAAACTGCCTTTGGTGAAGAGGGTGGTCACCCGGTGTTTCTCAGTTCCGCCGATATTCAGCTTGGTGTAAAAGAGTCTGTTGAAGACACCGCAAGGGTACTTGGAAGAATGTTTGATGCCATTATGTTTCGCGGTTTCAAACAGGAAACAGTGGAAGCTCTGCACCAGTATTCAGGTGTTCCTGTTTTCAACGGTCTTACTGACCAGTTTCACCCGACGCAGATACTTGCCGATCTTATGACAATTGAAGAGAACATCGGTGAGCTCAAAGGTGTTAACTTCGTTTACGCAGGTGACGGCAGAAACAACATGGCCAACAGCCTTATGATCGGCATGGCCATGATGGGTGTTAACTGCACTATTCTTGCACCCGAGAGCCTCCAGCCTGAGGCAGAGCTTGTTGACACGGTAACTGCTCTTGCAGAGGTCAGCGGTTCTGAAATAGCGATAACCGACAAGGTTAAGGAGGCTGTTGAGGGCGCTGATGTTATCTACACCGATGTATGGGCCTCCATGGGTGAAGAAGACAAGGCCGCAGAGCGTATCAAGTTACTGCAGCCCTATCAGGTGAACCAGGAAATGATGGATGCCTCCGGTAACCCTGAATGCCTGTTCATGCACTGTCTGCCTGCTGTAAAGGGGAAAGAGGTAACCTTTGATGTTATCGAAGGTCCAAACTCTGTGGTGTGGGACGAGGCGGAAAACCGCAAGCATACAATCAAGGCAATGATGATTGCATCTATCTGCTAACGATAGTAATTGATTTCCAGGGAGCCGTCTGTTTTCGTGACAGGCGGCTCCTGTGTTAGAAGGTGTTGTCTTCGTGGAGCAGTTTGAGGTATGACAGGTGTCTCTCTCTGTCAATTGTACCGTTTTCAACCGCCTCCAGAACAGCACATCCAGGTTCAGTTTCATGGATGCAGTTTCTGAACCGGCAGCGGCCTGCACCTTCAAATTCAGGAAAGCAGTAACCCAGTTCTGCTTTTGGAATGTGGTCAACAGAGAATGCCCGGAGACCCGGGGTATCCATAAGAAAAGTGTTGTTTTCCAGAGGGATCAGTCTGGCGGAGACCGTGGTGTGTTTTCCCTTTGTAGTTTTGGCATTAACTGCACCTATGCGGAGGTTTAGATGGGGGTGAATGGCCTGGATAAGCGATGTTTTCCCTGTTGCCGATACACCTGCAAGGGCTACGGTTTTTCCGCGAATCAAGTTTTTGAAGTTGTCAATTCCCTCACCGGTAACGGTACTTGTTTTCAGTACAGTGTAACCTGCCTGTTCGCCGTAAACCTTTTCAAGAACTGTCAGGTCTGCAGCTTCTGTGGTTTTCCGCAGATCGATCTTGTTAAAAACAAGCGCAGCGGGAAGGTGATTCCATTCTGCAGAAGCCAGAGCCCTGTCTACAAACCCTCTCCTGAGGGGAGGGCTTGCTATGGATGCTACCACTACAACGAGATCAATGTTTGCTGCCAGTACCTGTCGTTTCCCAACAGGTGAAGTTCTTTCAAGAATGCCTTTTCTTGTTTCAATCTTTTCAACATACCATGCGCCCTGCCGGTTTGCGACAGTGGCAACATCACCGCACACAGGATTTTTAAATGCCCGGAATACATTGCTTGATACCCTTGCCTTTACCGTTTCTCCGCTGGGGAGAAGAAGAGTTACTCCTCTTTTCCCTGAAGATGCGATTCTTGCCGTTGTGTTATCTGAAATAGTCTACCTCGATATTCTCTACAGTTTCAAGCCACCGGGCTGTGTGCTCCGGAAAATACACGCCTTCATCAAAGATAACTATTCTGGTAACACCCCGTTCGGCAAGAGATGATTCGCTTGCATTGCTCCATGCTGCTTTGTCCACGGAGACAAACAGTTCTGAAGGGTCGTCTATTCCCAGATTGAGACAGAAACCGGGGATAAGAAGTTCATTGGCTGCGGTCAGCCCCTGTTCCGGCAGTTCAAAAGATTCATATGCCTCTCTCAGTCTCATATACTGTTTGATCTCCGGCACAGTGGAGATCCACTGAACAGAGGGGAACAGGATAACGGCAACAGAAACAGCAGTTCTTATCCTGCCGTTAAACAGTCTGTGTATTTCAATGAAAACGAAAGGAACCGCAAGAAGAAACAGCTGATCTACATACCTGGGCAGGACCAGAGAACCCATTACCAGTGAGATGGCAAGCAGAAGGAAGTTTGCGGTAAAAGGCCAGTGAAGCTGCCACTTTCTGAAACAGAGAAACAGCACCGCAGCCACAGGTGCTCCCAGAACAAGCACAAGGCGCAGCGCCGCCCACGGGAAGAATGTAACAGGATTTGCCGTGGGGTATGCCATTGCTGCCACAGAGTATCTAACCTCATCGGCAGCCCATGTAAATGAACCGCAGGATGTTCTGTGAAAAACCAGCCAACCGGCGGCGATAACAGCAAGAATAGCAAGAAGTTTCCACTTTCTGTTTTTAAGGCTGTGGTATCCGCTGTAGATGAAACCCTCCGGTCTGGCCAGCGAAGCCATTACGGCACCGATGCCTGATCTGTTGTTTGACTGAAGCAGAAATATTGAACCAAGAAACAGCACAGCCGAACTGCTTGTTACAGCCAGAAGTAAAAAAACTGGATTGAACCCCAGAAACAGCGCTGCTTCCAGGCCAGCCTGTCCACGGCCTGCAGAATTCCAGACTGCGGCAACAACCATAAAAGCGGTAAGGAAAACCACTATGGAACGGTAAAATATTCCCCCGGGCATTCTGATGAATCCCATTATCAGTTCAAGAGGTTTGGGAACTGTGTTGGGGTAGTAGATCTGCCAGTCATCGAAGACACCGTTGTGAGAAATCACAAGTCTGCCTGTGTGTACAAGCTGATTTGCCCATACATCGTGGGCATTCCTGTCCGGGTCGGGAATCTCTCCGTCCAGAACAATTAAAAGTGTCAGAACCGGGAGAACTGACACGGCAAACAGAACAACAGTCTTATTCAGTGTCTGGCTCCATGAATTTCACCACCGTTTCGCCTTCACGGCCCCAGCCCAGTATTTCCCTCACTCTCTTTTCCATGTAAAGAGAGTCATTTTCCAGCAGATCTACTACGGTATTCAAGGAGTCTATCCTGGCTTCAAGCTGCATGTTTTCAGCAACCACATTGTCTACATCACCCTGGATTTCAGTTATCGCCATAATACCGTTCCTGCTGAGAAGAAGTATGGTGCCTGTTACCAGAAAAACCGCTGTTAGAAGCAGCGCCGTTAAAAGCCTTGTTTTTCTGCCCTCTGAAGGTGGTAATTTCCTGTACATAAACTACCCTTTGATAACACTCATTCCTGCATATTCAGCACTGCCTTCCAGTGCCTCCTCTATACGCAGCAGCTGATTGTACTTTGCTGTGCGGTCTGTACGGCAGGCGGAGCCGGTTTTAATGAATCCAGTATTTCTGGCCACTGTGAGGTCAGATATAAAGGTGTCTTCAGTTTCGCCGCTTCTGTGGCTTACCACGGCCTTCATTCCGTTTCTGTGAGCCATGTCGATGGTCTCAAGAGTTTCAGAAACTGTTCCAATCTGGTTAAGCTTGATGAGAATAGCGTTAGCAGCATTCAGCTCGATACCTTTCCTGAGCCTTTCCACATTTGTAACGAACACATCATCCCCAACTATGTGAATGGTTTTCCCAAGTTTCTGCATCATCAGCTGCCAGCCTTCCCAGTCGTCTTCAGCATGACCGTCTTCAATGCTTACAATGGGAAACTGGCTAACAAGTTCTGCCCAGTAGTCAACCATCTGAGCTGAAGTAAGCCCGCCTGGGTTTTCTCCGTGCATGAAGTAACGGCCGTCTCTGTAGAATTCACTGGCAGCGGGATCAAGGGCTATGAAAATATCCTGTCCTGGAGTGTATCCCGCGTCTCTGATAGCCTTAACGATGAACTCAAGTGCGGCAGTGTTGTCGGGAAGATCGGGGGCCAGACCTCCCTCGTCTCCAACGCTGGTGGACATCCCGGCGGCAGCGGCATTCTTTTTCAGAGTATGGAATGTCTCCACGCCAGCCTGAAGTGCTCTGCTGAAGCTGTTGAACCCGGCAGGTACAATCATGAATTCCTGAAGGTCGATGGGGTTGGAGGCATGCCTCCCACCGTTAATAATATTCATCATGGGAACTGGAAGTATTCTGGCAGCCGGCCCTCCGAGATAACTGTACAGAGGTACTCTCAGGCTGTCCGCTGAAGCTCTTGAACAGGCCATGGATACAGCAAGAATAGCATTGGCTCCCAGTTCAGCCTTGTTGGCCGTTCCATCGATCTCTTTCATCACCGCATCTATTTCAAGCTGACAGGATGCATCTCTGCCAAGCAGTTCCGGTGCAATTCTGGAGTGTATGTTGTTCACGGCATTCAGAACAGACTTGCCCATGAACGCATTTCCATTGTCACGGAGTTCAACTGCTTCGTGCTCTCCAGTGGATGCACCGCTTGGAACTGCAGCTCTTCCAAAACTGCCGTCTTCCAGATACACATCGGCTTCTACAGTGGGGTTTCCCCGGGAATCAATTATCTGACGCGCCCTGATTCCAGTAATCTCTGCCATTGTAATCTCCCTTTGATTTGAGCCTGCTGGAGGGAATATAAACCAGCGCGGTCAGTAAGGCAGACCCTACTGATTCTCGAAGAGTACAGAACCGTAGGCAAGCAGAATCTCGGTGTATGAACGGGCCTTTATAACTTCGATGAAAGCCAGAGCAAGTTCCCTGTCGAATTGTGTTCCGGAATTCTCCTTTAGTTGTTTCAACGCAAATTCAACTCCTGGCGATTTACGGTAAACTCTGTTACTGGTCATGGCATCAAAAGAGTCTGCCACTGTGAGAATCCTGGCAAACAGGGGGATGTCTGTCCCGGAGAGCTTGTCCGGATAACCGTTACCATCGTACCTCTCGTGGTGAGATCTTATGGCGGGCAGCAGGTTTTTAAAAGCCTTTATAGGTTTGAGAATACTGCAGCCTTTTGCCGGATGTGTTTTGATTATCTCGTATTCTTCTTCTGTGAGTTTTCCTGCTTTGTTAAGAATAGCTTCGGGAACACCTATTTTCCCGATATCGTGAAGAAGTGCCGCATTCCATAGATCTTTTCTGGCCTGGTGGGTAATCCCGATCTTGTCTGCAAGAGCAAGTGTGTAAGCTGTAACATTCCGGGAGTGATCACTGGTGTATTTGTCTTTGGCATCAACAGCCTGAGCCATTGCAGTGATGGTTTCCAGATAGTTTCTGTGATTTTCCCTGTACTGAAGAGAGTTGCAGATTGCCGACGCTGCATGACGAAGAAGTATCGGGATAAACCTGGAAGAAGGGGAAAGATGGCTTCTGCCAGCCCAGGAGCCCATTACCAGCCATCCGTGGATTTTTCCGAAGTCACTGAGATCTGTGAATGTGAATTCGGGGGTGTTTTCGAATGAACGGATGTTTTCACCTATAAAAAAGTTGGAGTGAACATCGGCGAGAAGTTCTGAAGTCAGTGTTTTCCCGATTTTCCCGCTCATCTGTCTTTTCAGGGAGGCAAAGACCTTCTCTCTGGGTATTGCTTCGTTCATGAGAACGAAGTTGTATGGCGTTCCGCTTTCCAGTGAGACAAAAAAGCCCGCCACATCAAACGGAATAAAAGTTCTGAGGCCATCTGCAACAGAGGAAATCACCGCCGGGATGTCAAGAGATACAGAGAATCTGCTGGTTACCAGATTCACTTTTTCCAGTTCCTTGTTGTTTACAAGAAGATCGTCGGTCATTTTGAGGTTCTGCAACTGATTTCCGAGTTCTGCCGCATACAGAGCCAGCAGTTTTAGATCCCGGGTTTTGAACCTGTCTCTCCGCTGGCTTCTTCCAGCAAGAATAACTCCAAGACTCTTTTCCCCGGCGGGGATAATGGTACCCATGAACGATGCCCTGATTCCAGCCATGTCGGTGTTGCCGACACTGCTGGGATCAAGCAGTATTTCACCCCCGGACTGCAAGGTTCTGCTGGAAAGAAAGTACCATGTAACCTCATCGGCGAATGAGCCATGACCGATGTCTACTGTTTTTTCCAGCATGGTCTCCGTTTTGTTAAGGAGATAAATACGCAGGGAGTCTGCACTGAAGCTCTCAGCTGTTCTTTTCCCGAAAAAGGACAGCGAGGCTTTCTTCGAGAAATTTGTCATTTTGCGGGAAACGGTAAGTTCGTGAAGAATTCTAAGTTCTGCAGATGTGATGGTTGAAAAATGTACTCTCTGTTCGTGCTCAGCCCTCTGTACTGCTTCCACTATTTCTTCGTTGGTGAATGGTTTGGTTATGAAGTCGTATGCACCCTGTCTTATCGCTTCTTTAGCGAGATCTACAGAAGCATGCCCCGTAAAAAGAATGACAAAAGTGTCTGGATTCAACTCCCGGATCTCAGACATGAGTTCCAGACCGTTTGTGTCCGGCAGAAGAATGTCACACAGAACAATGGGATAGGTTTTACTTGAAAGAAACTGGGATACTTCCTTACCGGAGTGTGCCGCATCAACACCGTACCCCAGATGTCCCAGCGTTTCGGCGACCACGCCACACACGACAGGATCATCATCAACAACAAGTATGTGCGGAAAATCACTCACAATGAGCTACCCTTTCCACCCCTCAACAATTCCAAGCTTCTTCATCCGGGCCAGAAGAGTTGTTCTTTTCAGGCCGAGCATCCTGGCCGCCTTAGATCTTATTCCTCCTGAAGAGGCCAGAGCTTTTCTAATATAGTGTCTTTCGAGGGAGTTAACAATTACATCCAGATGAACCATTCCGCTTGCTTCGGTCTGTAGAATATCGTTCCCCGGGAACTCCGCGATCCAGTCTGGAAAATGCTCAAGTTTGATTGCCCCTTCTCCTGCAAGAATCAGAGCTCTTTCAATTACATTTTCAAGTTCCCGTACATTACCGGGCCATGAATAGGTCAGCAGTGACGTAATCGCTTCATCCGTAAGTTTTTCCCCGCCGAAAGGTCCGCGTATACCGGTTAAAAAATGTTCTACCAGAGGAATAATGTCTGCTGGTCTTTCCCGAAGTGCTGGAATCCTGATTTCAAAAACATTCAGTCTGTAGTACAGATCTCTTCTGAATGATCCGTTTTCAACTTGCATTCTTATGTTGCTGTTGGTCGCAGATACAAGCCTTGTACTAATGGGAATAGATGCTGTTGAGCCAACCGGTGTTATTTCTCTCTCCTGAAGGGCGCGAAGCAGCTTTACCTGCATGGGATGGCTCATGTTGCCAATTTCGTCCATGAACAGGGTACCCCCCTCCGCCGCCTGGAAGTGACCTATCGTTGTGGAGTATGCTCCTGTGTAGGCTCCTTTCACGTGGCCGAAGAGTTCACTTTCCAGGAGTCCCTCGGGAATACCGCCTGAGTTTACAGAAACAAACGGTCCCGCTGACCTTCTGCTCATCCTGTGCAGCGCTCTGGCAATCATCTCCTTGCCTGTTCCGCTTTCCCCCGAAAGAAGAACTGTGCTGTCTGTGATGCTTACCTTTTCAACCAGATCCATAACTTTTCTCATTTCCGGGCTGTTTACGATCAGCGTTTTCCCGGAAGAGTGCTTGCGAAGTCTCTGTTTCTTAACTACTCCTTCCACAGCCAGAAGAAGCTCGTCCATAGAGAAAGGCTTTGGAATGTAGTCCATGGCTCCCAGGTCCATTGCCTCTTTTATACCTTCTATTGAGGCGAATCCGGTTATAACCATTGCTGCCATGTACGGGTGTTTTTCTCTTGCTATTCTGATGATATCGATACCTGACCCATCCGGCAGTCTGACATCTGTGATCAGCAGATGATACGACCGAACCCGCAGTTTGCTGAGGGCCTGCCTGCTGTCCGATGCACTGTCGCAGAGAAAACCCTTTGAGGTCAGAACCTCTTTAACAAACTCAAGAGTTTTCGGTTCATCATCTACGATCAGTACTCTGTATCCCCTCCTTGAACCATTCATGCGTATAGTATTGATACTGTTCCAGCGATTGTCAATATACTGACGGGGGGCAAATGAAGTACTGGCAATATGTTGTCGCGGGTCTCCTTGTGGTCGGGTGTTCGAGGGAGCCTGCTCCCGATGACAGCTACTTTATTATCGGTGATGACTACAGAGCACCGGCTGACACCACAGTTGCCGTGGCGGCAGTTGATACTGTGGTTGTAGAAAGCGTTTCAGACACACTGAATGTTCTTTCGGAAACGGATTCCCTGGTTGTTTCTGCGGAAGACAGCCTGTATTCTGAAACGGATTCGCTTGAGATAATTTCCGATTCACTTCTGGCTTCGGATACCACTTTCACCGGGTACTGGAGATTTGCAGCAGTGGAAATACAGGGATCTCTGTATCAGAGTCTTGAGGGCATTTCCGATGTGGAATCTGATATTCTCGGTGCTCACTGCGTACGAAATCTTGTGTGGGAAATGAATCCCTGGCAGGGGTTCACTGCCGGCGACTCAATGAGGATTCTTTACACCACCGAGGAGCGTCCAAGAGAGAACATGGTTATAGCCTTCGAGTACATTCCAGTCAGCGGATCAGCAAACCACAACTTTTCCGGCTATGTGTTTACAAAAACCGGTGACAACTGGCCGTCTGTCTGGAAACCGGACGGTTCTGAACTGGTTAGACTTCTTGACAGAATGCCGGTAGGAACTTTTGAAGAGATCACCAGTGTTTTCGGAGAGCCCAGGGGCAATCACATACATCAGGGTGTTGACTACAAAGCTCCAGAGGGGACACCGGTTTACTCTGTTACCGGCGGCAGCGTTGTTCGGACAAACTGGAACACATCATACAATGGAAACTGTATAGAGATAGGTTTCGGCGGGTATTCCGAGATTTTTCTTCATTTGAACTCTATTGCCTCGACAGTTGTTCCCGGTGCGGTTATAGACCCTGGAGAACAGATTGGAACCATCGGTAATTCCGGTATCTCAACTGCTCCGCATCTCCACTACCAGATCAACGGACCGGATGGCTACGCAATTGATCCATACCTCTACTTCAGCAGCCATCGCAGAACCCTCGATGGTGAAGATATGGTTCATTTTCAGCAGAGGGTGAATCTCTGCCGTGAAATGATGGGAGAGTAAACTGAACAGTTTCGCTGTGATAACCCTTAACTGGAACGGCCTGGAAGTTCTTCCCGCCATGATAGAGTCTGTGGTGGATTCTGTGGTGAAACTGCATGGCAGGCTGATAGTATTTGACAATGGTTCCACCGACGGGTCGGAGGAAGTTGTTTCCAGCAGGTGGGGGGACACAGGCTGGTTTTCTCTTATCAAATCACCTGACAACCTTGGTTTTGCAGCAGGGGCCAACAGAGCCATACAGAGCGTTGAGGCCGAAGTTATCGTTCTCGCTAATTCAGACACGGTTTTTCTTCCGGGAAGTCTTCAGATTCTGCTGGAAGCTGTAGAAAAACATCCGACTGCCGGAATTATTGGCCCGAAACTCCTCTGGCCGGATGGAACCCTGCAGCCTTCTCTCAGAGATTTCCCTTTTCCCGGAAACCTTTTTGCAGAACACTTTCCTCTGCCCGGCAGGAAACCAGCGGTGAAAAACCCCCATACGGACGAGCAGAAGATTGACTGGCTTGTAGGGGCTGTTATGGTTTTCAGAAGGGATGTTTTTCTGGCTGCCGGCGGTTTCGATGAAGAGTTTTTCTTTTACCATGAAGAAACAGAGCTTCAGTACAGGTTGTTTCTGCAGGGTTACAGGTCTGTGTTCGTCCCATCTGCGGAGGTTATTCATGTAGAAGGAGCATCAGCAAGAAAGAAATTTGGTAGAGAAACCTACCTGAAGTATATTCAGGCAAAGCTTAAATTTCTCCGGAAGCACGGATATACAGGCTCTTCGACGTTGTTCAGGTTGTTTATGGGGTTGTTGCAGGGGTATCGGCTTGCAGCTGGAATTGTTCGTCCGGCTTTGCCCCGAAAGGATATCAGGTATACGGCGTCGTACTGCCGAAAGGCTTTCCGTGAGCTTTTCCGGCGCAACAGACGGGATAATTGATGACTGCTATTCTTGGCGTGAACTGTTTTAAACACGACGCTGCCGCTGCTCTTCTTGTTGATGGTGTGCTTGTTGGAGCAAGCGAAGAGGAAAGATTTTCAAGGTTGAAGCATGACGCCGGTTATCCGAAAAATGCTATTAACTTTCTGCTTGATCAAGCTGCTCTTAAACCGTCGGACATAGACCATGTCGCCTACTACATGCAACCATCCAAAATAAGAAAAGAGACATTCAGAGCTTTTCCCGGTTACCTGAACAGAAAGGGTTGTGTCAAGTTTTTTCTGGGACAGCTTGGTGGTGCCATGAAGATGGCTTCAATTTCTTCAATAATGAAAGACCATCTGGGAGATTCGTTTTCACCGGAATTTCATTTTATAGATCATCACAGAGCCCATGCATGGTCGGCCTGGTTCGGAGCAGGGTGCCGGAACGGTGCTGTACTTACCATGGACGGTGCAGGAGAAATGCATTCCAGTCTTGTGGGAGAGATCACAGACGGAAATCTCACCGAATATACCAGAACAAATCTGCCCAGTTCTCCCGGGCTGTTTTACTCTGCAGTTACCCGGTACCTTGGTTTCACTCCAGACAATGATGAGTACAAGGTTATGGGGCTTTCCAGCTATGGAGAACCCGTTTACATCGATCTGTTCAGAAAGATCATCAGTGCTGAGGGGGGCAGGTTCAGAGTTAATTCAAAACTGCTTGATGTTTCCATGGGAGTACATCATGCGGTATTCAGCCCTGACGTTCTGTCAGTTCTGGGAGAGCCGAGGGAGCCTGGAACAGCCGAGCCGGAGCAGAGGCATCAGAACATTGCTGCCAGTGCCCAGAGAGCCCTGGAGGAGGCTGGGCTGGCAGTTGTCAGGTATCTCAGAAAGCAGACAGACCACGACCTTCTGATGATATCCGGAGGAGTGGCTCTTAACTGTGTAATGAACGGTCTGTTTGAGCGTGAAGGCGGATTCCGGGAAATCTACCCTTTCCCGGCGCCAAACGATGCCGGAACTTCAGTCGGTGCCGCTGTGGCACTGCACCGGGCTGTTTCACCGGATATACCGCTTGGAAAACTGGACACCATGTACATTGGCAGCGGATTCTCTCTGGAAGAAATTACACGGGACATACAGATGGCTAAACTATCTCCGGAGAAACCGGGAAACCTTTCTTCTGAAGTCGCAGAGATGATAGCTGGTGGAATGGTTGTTGCCGTTTATCAGGGAAGAACGGAATTTGGCCCCCGTGCCCTTGGCAACAGATCTATTCTCGCAGATCCGAGAAGAGCTGAAATGAAAGATATAGTCAACGGTGTGGTGAAACACCGTGAGGGCTTCAGGCCATTTGCTCCAGCATGTATTCAAGAGGAGTCCGGAAAGTATTTTTCGGGTTGTGTGAAGTCTTCCCACATGATAAAAACCTACGATGTAGTTGAAGGTATGGCTGATGTAATTCCTGCGGTAACTCACGTGGATAACACTGCTAGAGTTCAGACAGTTACCCGGGAGGAGAACCCATTTTACTACGATGTTATCAAAGAGTTCAGTAAAATTACAGGTGTATCCGTTGTGCTGAATACTTCGTTTAACATCAGGGGAGAACCGATTGTAAACACACCTGTAGATGCTGTGCGATGCTACTACGGAACAGGAATAGATGCACTTGCAATGCCGCCGTATCTCTTTGTGAAAAAACCGGTAACGAAAGAAAAGAGCTGAATGGCAACAATTCTTGGACGGGGAACGGTTCTGTTTGTGGATGCGGACAATTCCAGGGCATCCGGCATGCGCGCTGCTGTTTCCTCCATAGGATACAACTGCACAATCGAGAACAGTGCCCGGTCTGCGCTTAGAAGGGTAAAGTCGCGGTCGGTAAATGTTATTGTTGCCAGCTCCGAGCTTACGGATCTGTACATGGATACATTCCTTGAATCACTTTCCAGAGCCAATGTGAATTCCAGCGTTGTTATCTACGGAAAGAATATCACTGCTTGTGAGGCAATAACCTGGATGAGAGCAGGAGTTGTAGATATTCTTCTTGATCCCTCTGATTCAGCTGCGCTTAAGAACGCTCTTCAGAGTGCATTTACCCGGTCATCAACAATACGCGGGAAAAAAACCGGCCAGACAAAAGATGGTTCTGATACATCGGAACACAGCAGCCAAATGCTTTATCGAAGCAGAACCATGTCTGATCTTATGAAAAAAGCATCAAGGGTTGCCCCGATAAAGGTTACAGTTCTTCTTTCAGGCGAAAGCGGTACCGGGAAGGATGTGCTTGCCCGGGAAATCCATATAATGAGCCGCAGAAGAGGTAACTACATTGCTATTAACTGTGCAGCGATTCCCGAGTCTCTTCTCGAAAGCGAACTGTTCGGAAACGAAAGAGGAGCCTTTACAGGTGCGGATGCCAGGCGAGAGGGGAAATTTGAAGCAGCCGACGGTGGTACTCTGCTTCTGGATGAGATAGGCGATATGCCTCTTTCCATTCAGGCAAAACTTCTCAGGGTGCTGGAAGAGGAAAAGATAACAAGGCTTGGCGGAAATATGGAAGTCCCGGTTGATGTTCGATTGATTGCTGCAACAAACCGGGATCTGGCTAAGATGGTAGAACGGGGTACCTTCAGGGAAGATCTGTACTACCGTATTAAAGTAATAGAGCTTGATATTCCTCCTCTGAGGTCCAGAAAGAGTGATATCCCTCTTCTTGCGATGTCCCTGCTCAGGCAGGCTGCAGAAAAGTTCGGGCTTTCCATGCCGGAGGTCGAACCTGAAGTTATTGAAAGGCTGAAAACCTACAGGTGGCCGGGTAATGTCCGCCAGCTGAAAAATATGATGGAGAGTCTTCTGGTCACCACCGAAGACAGTATCACACTGGACTATCTCCCCACTGAATTTGAAAGGGTACAGGAGGAAACCTGCAGTACTCTTGAGCTCTGTCTTCCTCTTGCTCTTTCAGTGGTTGAAGCCCGGGTTATAAAGAAAACACTTGATTTGACAGGCGGGAACAGAACAAAAACCGCCTCTCTTCTGGGTATTGGAAGAAGAACGCTTCAGAGAAAACTGGAATCATCCAGCAGTTAACTTAAATCGAAGGGAGGGGAGTATGAGGGTCGTGAATGTCCAATCGTTCGGTCCCAAGCAGATTCTCCTGGCAGTGCTTTCCGTGGTCATACTTGTATGGCTGATAAACGGAGGGCCGTTTTACATTGTAGGTCCTGAAGAACAGGGAGTTATTCTTACTTTCGGAAGACAGACCTCTGTAGCTGAGCCGGGATTTCATTTCAAGATACCATGGCCGATTCAGACGGTTGTCAAGGCTCCTGTAAATGTTGTTCAGAGAATTGAGATAGGGTTCCGTTCGTACGGTTCAGGAAGAAACACAGAGTATGTGGGCTTCAGTGATCCCGATATGCTTCGGGAAGCTCAGATGCTTACCGGTGATGAGAACATCATCAACTGCTCGGTTATTGTTCAGTACAGAATAAGTGATGTTGGTGCATTTCTGTTTAATGTGAGAGAGCCAGAAGGAACCCTGATCGACATCTCAGAGGCCTGTATGAGGCAGGTAATAGGAGACAACGCAATTGATGCAGTTCTTACAACAGGCAAGCTGGATGTGCAGAACCGTATTATGGAACAGGTTCAGTCTGTGACCGACAGCTACGCAATGGGTCTGGACATTGTTGCTGTTCAACTCAAAGATGTTCAGCCGCCGGCGCAGGTTTCCGATGCCTTCAAGGATGTTGCCACCGCGCGGGAAGATATGCAGTCGTACATCAACGAAGCGGAAGGCTACAGAAACCAGGTAATTCCTGAAGCCCGGGCAGATTCGGTTACTGTTGTTAATGAAGCAATGGGTTATGCTACTGTGAGAATTAACAGAGCTATGGGTGCTGCTGAAAGATTTACAGCTGTGGCGTACGAATATGGTAAAAGCCCGCAGGTAACTTCTGCCAGGCTGCATCTCGAAATGCTGGAGAGCGTTCTCAGCGACCTGCAGATCACTATTGTTGATTCAGATGCAGGTGCACTTACCCATTACAACCTTGACGGGAGCATGTAATGAATACTCCAGCAAAAATCAAAGGTTGTTTTACAGGTATCCTGATTGTCTTTGCCCTTCTGATCTTTTTTGGTGCCTTTTTCACCATTGATGAAACAGAGCAGGCTGTTATTCTGCAGCTGGGCAAACCTGTCCGGGTAATAGTTGGAGACAGATCACCGGAGGAAATGGCGGCACTGGAACTCTGGATACAGGAAAATGCTCCAGGAGTTTCTCTCAGCAGTGGTGCAGGGCTGTACTTCAAGATTCCTTTCCTTCAGCAGGTCCATGTTTTTGATGACAGGGTACTTGAGTACGATGATGAGCCCTCAGATGTTGTTACACGCGACAAGAAGCACCTTCAGGTAGACTGTTATGCCAGATGGCGTATTGAGAACCCACTTCTTTTCCTGCAGAGTGTTCAGTCTGTTTATGCCGCAAGTTCCAGACTTGATGATGTGATTTACTCGGTTCTCAGGCAGGAAATAGGAAGAAGTGACCTGATTCAGATAGTGCGTAATGCAAACAACCCTGTGGGAATCGGTGAGTATGTCCGGCTTGTTGATAATGTAGCCTACTCGGACACCTCTGCAGGTAATATTGTAATGACCGATGCCGGTGAGGTTATAGAGGTGATCCGCATGATACGCGTACCGTCAGATCAGGGCAGGGAAGCTCTTCTTACAAGGGTAACGGAAGCAACCAGGATAATGACAGCCGAGTACGGTATCTATGTGCTCGATGTCAGGATCAAGCGGGCTGATCTTCCAATGGCCAATCAGCAGGCAGTGTTTACCAGAATGCAGGCAGAGAGAAACAGGATTTCTACCAGATACAGAGCTGAAGGGCACAGAATGGCCCAGACGATCCTTGCTGAAACTGATCTGAGAGTGGACAGTATCAGTTCTCTCGCCGATCGAAGGGCTCTTCAGATCAGAGGAATGGCAGACAGTACCGCTGCTTCTATATACGCATCGGCTTACGAATCCTACCCCGATTTCTACCGGTTCATGCAGTCTCTTGAAACACTGGACAAGATCATGGATGCAAACGATGAGGTTGTGCTGAGTACTTCGGGAATATTCCAGTACTTTGTTACTACACCTGGATCCATGCGGTGAGAGAGCTTTTCCTAACAGGCGCAACAGGTCGTCTGGGTAGAACAGTTCGAACACAGCTTGAAAGCTCATGGATCATTCACCCCTGCTCATTGAGCGGGGGTGATGATCTGACAACTGCTGAACCCCGGGATGTTGTTCCGGAAGACACAGATTTTGTTCTGAACTGCGCTGCAATGTCTTCAAGAGCCGGGTGCGCGAGTAATCCTTCTGCTGCATTCAGATTGAATTCGCTGTGGCCGCAGAAGCTGGCGGCTTTCTGTGCCGGAACACACACAAGGATGGTTCATATTTCCACCGATCTGGTGTATTCAGGCGGAATCCCGCCATACACTGAAAAGTCCCCTGCGGTGCCGCGCTCTGTGTATGGCTGGACAAAACTGCTTGGTGACGTTGCTGTTCTGAACAGGAATCCACGGGCGTGTGTTGTCCGCACATCTGTTCTCACTGGAAAAGCGGGGGCGAAGATGACCACATTCAGCGAGGACATTTTTTCGGGCCGTGCATCCAGTTTCCATGTGGACTGTTTCAGAAACCATACGGATATAGCTGGTCTTGCCCGTTTCCTGTCAAAATGTCTTTTCTCCTCCATGAGCGGTCTTGTGCTGGCTGCGGCACCCTACTCCATGTCCAGGGCATCCTACGCTTACACACTCCTCAAAAAAGATATCAACCTGATAAATGGACCATCTCACATACCGCACGATCTGACACTGAGACCATCGGTCAAAATTGTGAAGGAGTAGTTTTGAGCGGTAACTGTATTAAATATCTCGTTCTCTGTTGTGTTCTTGCAATGGCAGGCAGCAGCTGTGTTACCGATGATGATCCGATTTCCGAGGTGAGGAATGATGATGCGTGGCGACTGAGCTTTTCATCTGGCGGTGAGAGTGCACAGAATCCTACTTTTTCGCCTGACGGAAACTATGTTTTGTTTACCCGTTTCAAGGAAGGGTACAACAACCCTCCTTCGGAGCTTGTAAAGATAAATATTGGAACAGGAGAGGAAACTGTAGTGATTGCTGCTGCAGGTGATGTGGAAAACATAAATTCCCCTGGGTCATCCTGGATAAACAGTCGGATATGCTGGTCATCCGACATGGCCGGTGGAACCAACGAAATCTATACCGCTGATGATGACGGTACCGGTGTTGTTCAGGTAACAGATCATCCGGAGTCCGAAGGCTACTACATTGAGCCTGCATTTAATCCTGCGGATACGGACAAAATAGTTTTTGAGTACGGGGCATCCGATCAGCCTCCGCATCACATTGCAATTGTGGAAATTGACGAAAACAGCAGGGTAACAATATTAACCAGTGATCCTGCCTGCGATGACAGGCTGCCTGACTGGTCTTCAGACGGGCAGAAGATACTGTTTCAACGGGCGGATACTGGAAGTGAGAACTGGCAGATCTACACGGCTGAAGTTAACTTCAGTTCCGGGAACCCGGTGCTTGAGAACATCACGAAGATAAAGCAGCCCGCTGCAGCAGACGCAGACAATTCGTGGTACTACAACGACGAGTACATTCTCAGCTCAACTTCTTTCGAGTCGGCAATGCCGAATATCTTTCTGCTGCCTGTTGACGGAAGTGAACCACTGAGAGTAACCAGTACCGACACCAGCGAAGACGGTGCTCCATCGTGTTCACCTGACGGAAACAGGATAGCATTTGAAACTCACCTGGGGGAGGATGAAGAGTACCCGTCGGAAATCTGGATTATTGAAGTAGAGTAGTGTCTGATAACCAGTTGAACCGCTGCTGAAGTCTCAGGTGTTCCCCTGTGTAGGAGTGGGTGCAGCCAGCTATGTCCTTAGGTGTGCCTGTGGCGATAATTTCTCCGCCTCCGTCGCCACCATCGGGACCCATGTCTATCACCCAGTCGGAGCTGGCAATGACATCGGGGTTGTGTTCTATAACAACAACAGTGTTTCCTGCAGATACCAGTCTGTTCAGCACTTTCAGCAGTTTGCTGACATCGTGGGGATGAAGCCCTGTCGTCGGCTCATCAAGGATGTACATGGTATGGCTTGTCGAAGGCCTGCTTAGTTCTTTTGCAAGCTTGACTCTCTGGGCTTCCCCGCCGGAAAGAGTTGGAGCCCGCTGCCCAAGCTGTATGTAGCCCAGGCCTACTTCGTTCATTACCTTGAGTGTAGAGTAAACCGAAGGTATTCTCTCAAACAGAACCATGGCATTTTCTATCGTCATATCCAGTATGTCTGAAATATTTTTCTCGCGGAATCGGATTTTCAGTGTTTCGCTGTTGAACCTCAATCCCTGGCATGTTTCACACTCTATGAAAACATCCGGTAGAAAGTGCATTTCAATTTTTTTTACTCCGGCCCCCTTGCAGTCTTCGCATCTGCCGCCCTTTACATTAAAGCTGAACCGTCCGGGTTTGTAGCCTCTGATCCGGGACTCCGGCATTTCCGCAAACAGATTTCTAATGCTGTCGAACACTTTTGTGTAGGTGGCCGGGTTCGACCTGGGAGTACGGCCAATAGGGTCCTGGGTTATGTTTATTATTTTATCAATGTGTCGAAGTCCCTCAATGGAACTGTAGGGTCCGGGCTTCATACTGGACGCTCCGCCTGTAAGTCTGGAAACAGCCGGGTACAGGGTCTGTCCTACCAGTGAACTTTTACCTGAGCCCGAAACACCGGTTACGGATACAAGTCGTCCCAGAGGGATCTCCAGATCAACAGACTTGAGATTGTGAAGGGTTGCTCCCCTCAGAGAAAGCACCGGTGTTTTGTTTGTGCGCAGTTCGGTTTGGCGCACAATGGTTTTTCTACCGGACAGGTATGCTCCAGTAAGAGAGTGGGGATTTGCCATAATTTCCGCAGGAGTACCCTGGGCGATTAGTTCGCCACCGTGAGATCCTGCTCCCGGCCCGAAATCAACGATGTGGTCAGCTTTAAGCAATGTATCATTGTCATGTTCTACAACGATAACGGTGTTACCTATATCTCTCAGGTGCTCAAGTGTTTTTACAAGTCTTGCGTTGTCTCTGGGATGAAGACCTACTGTAGGTTCATCCAGTACATAGAGTACGCCGGTAAGACCGCTGCCTATCTGGCTGGCAAGCCTTATTCTCTGGGCTTCTCCACCGGACAGTGACGGAGCAGATCTGTTGAGCGTAAGGTAGTGCAGACCCACATCGGTGAGGAATTTCAACCTTGAAACAATTTCCTTCAGCAGTCTTCCTGCAATTGCTTTCTGGTATTTCGTAAGATTCACTCTGGTAAAAAACTCCAGTGTATCGCCAACGGTGTCGCCTGATATTTCGTGTATACCGCGTCCACCTATAAGCACTGCCCGGGCTTCAGACCTGATTCTTGATCCGCTGCAGTCGTCACAGGTGTATTTACGGAAGAATTTTTCGTAGTACCTTCGCATGTCATCGCTGCCCGTCTGATGGTACAGCCTGTCAATTCTGTGTACTACTCCTTCAAAGGGTCCGCTCCAGTTTCCCGATGAGTTGTTCGTTTTCCAGCGGACACTGTATTTCTTTTTTCCGGAACCAAAAAGAATAGTCTCTCTTACCTCTTCAGGTAGTCTGACCCATGGAGTGTGCAGGTTAAAATTCATTTCCTGACACAGAGTTCGCAGAGATGCAGCAACCCAGCCCTGGGGAATTCCCCAGGGAACAATCGCACCGGCCTGTATGGACATGGCAGGCTTGGGAACTATCAGATCCGGATCCACTTTCAGTATGTACCCCAGTCCGGAGCACCTCGGACACATTCCAATGGGATTGTTGAAGCTGAAAAGCTGAGGTGACAGCTCAGGAAGGCTGATACCGCAGTGCAGGCAGGCATTGTGTTCGCTCATCATGGTTTGCTCACCTGAATCCGCGTCAATCACGGCAATTACGCCGTTTCCAAGCTTTGAAGCTGTTTCAACAGAATCGTAGAGACGGCTGTCTATTCCCGACTTGATAACTATTCTGTCAACGACCACAGATACGGAATTCCGTTTTTTCCTGTTCAATTCCGATATCTGATCCAGATCGGTGAGTTCACCGTTCAGAAGAATCCTTACAAAACCTTTTTCCCTGATGTCGGAAAACAGCTCATCATGCGCACCTTTGCGGTTGGTCAGAACAGGAGCGGTTACAAGAATACGGGTTCCTTCAGCCATCTTCATTATGCTGTCAGTCATCTGCTGGGTAGTTTGCGTGGTAACTTCCCTGCCGCATGACGGGCAATGAGAAACTCCTGCTCTGGCGAACAGAACTCTAAGATAATCGGCTATTTCGGTAACTGTCCCCACGGTGGATCTCGGGTTGTGGCTTACAGTTTTCTGTTCAATGGAAATTGCCGGTGAAAGACCTTCAATGGAATCAAAATCAGGCTTGTCCATCTGGCCGAGGAACTGCCTGGCGTAGGAGGAGAGAGATTCTATATACCGTCTCTGTCCTTCTGCGTACAGAGTGTCAAAAGCAAACGAGCTTTTTCCCGAGCCTGAAACACCGGAACAGACAACCAGGGAATTTTTTGGCAACTCAACCGAAACGCTTTTCAGGTTGTGCTCTCGGGCACCCCGTACAACGATTTTTTCACTGGACATACACACTCCTGTTTTGCGTGACCCCTAATATAACAACAGCGGGGCATGTGTCACATTTGCACCATTGTATATGAAAGAGATTGAAACCACAGAATAGTGTATTCTTAACATGCTGCAGCGCAGGTAGTAGCGTGACAAAAGCAGAATGGCAAGGCAATTGCTTTAAGTTGTTCGTACGGTCTCAGTGTTGCAGTGGTAACAACAGTAGAATACCAGATAATATTTAGATATACAGGAATACCAAAGGAGGAATAGAATATGAGTAAAGTCATTGGAATTGATTTGGGAACCACAAACTCATGTGTTGCGGTTATGGAAGGCGGAGAGCCGGTTGTGATACCCAATGCAGAGGGAACGAGAACAACACCATCAGTGGTGGCGTTCAACGAAAACGGAGAGCGGCACATAGGTGTTGTTGCGCGTCGCCAGGCGGTGGCCAATCCGGGAAACACAATTTTCTCAATAAAGCGCTTCATGGGAATGCACTTCGGAGAAACAGCGAACGAGGTAAAGAGAGTTCCCTTCAAGATTGTGGAGGGGAAAAGCAACGATGCGTGGGTAGAGGTCTTCGGAAAGAAGTATTCTCCTGCAGAGATAAGTGCAATGATTCTTCAGAAGATGAAACAGACAGCTGAAGACTACCTTGGAGAAAAGGTCACACAGGCGGTTATTACAGTGCCGGCATACTTTAATGACAGCCAGAGACAGGCCACGAAGGATGCAGGCAGAATTGCCGGTCTTGAAGTGCTTCGAATTGTTAACGAGCCTACGGCGGCAGCCCTTGCCTACGGCATGGACAAACAGAAGGGCAATTCTACCATAGCTGTTTATGATCTTGGTGGAGGCACCTTCGATGTTTCCATCCTTGAGATAGGCGACGGAGTGTTTGAGGTCAAATCTACCAATGGAGATACACACCTTGGTGGAGATGATTTCGACCAGGTAATCATCGACTGGATGGTAAGTGAATTCAAAAAGGAACAGGGAATAGACCTTTCTGCAGATCAGATGGCAGTACAGAGGCTTAAAGAGGCGGCAGAGAAAGCAAAATGCGAGCTTTCCACCACGAAGAGCACAGATATAAGCCTGCCTTTCGTGACAGCAGATGCTGCAGGACCGAAACACCTGAGTATGACCCTTACAAGGGCCAGGTACGAGCAGCTTTCCGCTGCACTGGTTGAGAAGACGGTTGCACCGTGTCTCAAGGCACTTAAAGATGCCCGGGTCAGTGCTTCTGACATCAGCGAGGTGATACTTGTCGGTGGAATGACAAGGATGCCTCTGGTGCAGGAAAAGGTTACCGAGATTTTCAAGAGGGAACCGCACAAGGGTGTTAATCCTGATGAAGTGGTGGCTGTTGGTGCAGCAATCCAGGCCGGTGTTCTCAGTGGAGACATCAAAGATGTGCTTCTTCTGGATGTAACACCTCTTACACTGGGAATAGAAACTCTGGGAGCGGTGTTCACTCCTATTATCGACAGAAATTCAACAATTCCCACGAAAAAGAGTCAGGTGTTCAGTACTGCAGCAGACAACCAGACCAGCGTTGAAATTCATGTGCTTCAGGGTGAGAGAAAGATGGCGGCGGACAATCGAACTCTTGGTCGATTTACCCTCGAGGGTATTCCTCCAGCCCCCCGCGGTCTCCCTCAAATAGAGGTTGAGTTCGATATTGATGCAAACGGTATTGTACATGTTTCTGCAAAAGACAAGGCTACAGGTAAAGAGCAGAAGATCAAAATTGAGGCGTCAAGCGGTCTTTCGGAAAGTGATATTGATCAGATGGTGAAAGATGCTGAAGCTCATGCAACAGAAGATGAAAATAGAAGAGCTGCGGTAGACACCAGGAACAAAGGTGAAAACCTTGCTTACCAGGTGGAGAAACAGATAGAGGAAATGGGTGACAAACTGGATGCTGCTGATAAGGCAAAGCTTGAAGAGTCCATTTCCGACACAAGGAAGGCGCTTGAGGGAGACGATGAAACTGCAGTCGCTTCTCAGGTTGAAAAACTTGAAAAGGTCTGGCAGGAGGTTGGGGCTAGATTCCACCAGCAGAACTCTCAGGAACCGCCACAGGGAGAGTCTGGAGGACAGGAGCAGACACAGGCGGAAGCTGATGATGCTGTAGATGCTGACTTTGAAGTGGTGGATGACTGATGGGCGATCCCAGACGAGCCGGGAAACAGGCTAAGGACAGGAGGCGGGAAAGAGTATCCCGTAATTCCGATAAAGATGTTGAGTCCGCAAAAACCGATGTGCCAGAGGAAGAGACTCCTGTGAGCAGCCTTGAGGCTGTAGAGAAAGAGCGGGATGATCTGCTTGACAGATTTCAGCGTCTTGCCGCCGAGTTTGACAACTACAGAAAGCGTCAGGCCAGAGATTTCGGCAGGCTGATTGAGCAGGGAAGAAGGAAGATCATAGAGGAGCTTCTTACGGTGCTGGACAATTTTGACAGAGCGAGAACAGTTGCCCAGGGTGATCATTCGGATAAAGAAGTGGTTGATGGAATAATGCAGACCTCAGAGCAGCTTCAGACAATTCTTGAAAAGGAAGGGCTTGAAACTGTGGCTATTGAGCCTGGGGATATATTTGACCCCAACATACACGAGGCAATGGTTGCAGAAGCTATAGATTACGGTGATGTAGATGTTGTTCTTGAAGTTTTTCAGAAGGGTTACTATTTCGGGCAGGATCTTCTCAGACCAGCCAGAGTGAAGGTTGGCAAGGTGTCGCCGGGGAATGGGGATGATGCCAGTTGACGAAGGATCTATACGAAATCCTCGGAGTGAGTGAGAGTGCTTCTCCGGATGAACTGAGAAAAGCGTACAGGGATCTGGCCAAGAAAAACCATCCAGATGCCAATCCCGATGACAAAGCAGCTGAGGAAAGATTCAAGAGAATCTCAGACGCATACGATATACTGGGAAATCCTGAAAAGCGTGAACAGTATGACATGGTGCGTCAGGGGGGGCACGATCCATTTGCCGGTGGTGGAGCCGAGGGTTATGGTGACCTCAGTGAAATATTCAGGTCCATGTTCGGTGGCGGAGCAGGAAATCCCTTCGGCGGAAGCAGATATTCTCCCGGAGGAGGAGCATACCAGATCGAAATAGAAATTCCCTTTGTTACCGCAGCCCGTGGTGGTACTGTTAACAGAGTCCTCACTCTTCCTGTGGTATGTCAGAAGTGTAAAGGTGCCGGGGGTTCAGGGAAGGAAACATGTTCCAGCTGTGGGGGAACCGGCAGAATATCAAGCGGTCAGGGTTTTTTCTCCACCATGCATCCCTGCGCAAATTGCGGCGGAAGGGGATTTACCCTTAAGAAAAAGTGTTCAGCCTGCGGTGGATCCGGAGAAGTACGAAGCAACGAAAGTGTTTCGCTTAGAATACCACCAGGAGCGGGAGATGGGACAACTCTAAGAACCTCCATCAGAGGAAAAACAGTACTGGTAAGGCTTCGGGTCAAACAAGACAGGTTTTTTACAAGACAGGGAAGAGATATTCACTGCAGTGTAACGGTTACTGCGGCACAGGCTGTTCTCGGTACCTCTCTTATGGTAAGAACGCTCGATGGGAAAGTGAAGCTTAAGATCAAAGCGGGGACACAGCCGGGAACAGTTTTTCGCATGCGTGGCAGGGGAGTTGTTCACAATGGTGTAAAAGGTGATCAACTGGTTACTTTGACGGTAAAACTGCCGGTAAGTCTCAGTGAAGAGCAGAGGTTACTGTGGATGAAAATTAAGGAAACCGGTTCTTAATCGATTGGAGAAACTTGAACTATTCATATCTTGCTCTGGTGGTGGCCGGTCTTGTGCTGGCAGTTCTGGGATTCATTAAGAATGGAAGCGGACACCGCAACAGACTGGGTGCAGCAATAATGTTTCTGGCAGGTATAATAATGCTTACCCTTGGTATTCTGCTCACCAATGTCCCGGGATTCTTCTCCGGCTGACTTTATTCGGTCTTTACAAAACCAAGCCTTTTCAGCTTTGTGTAAAACGAGTCGAGGAGCGCATCGTCCGGGTATCTTTTCACGGCTTCGGCCACCATTTTCCCTGCTTCTTCGAATTGATCATCCTGTACAGCCGTTCTTATTCGGTCAGCCCATAGAAGTGCTTCACCCTCTGGTGTGTCAGGATTTACCGTTGCTTCTGCGACTGATGTTTCTTCCCGGGGTTTCTCTTCATCTGCTTTTTTGCCCGACTGCTCGATCAGGTCGATCAGTTCTTTAAGCCCGTCAACATCCGAAAGCAGATTAAAAGCTCTTCTCGATGCTATGATTGCCTTCCTGGTATCACCTTCAGACAGTTTTTTCATTCCTATTTTAATAAGCTTTTCGGCCCTGATTCTGTCTTTTAACTGCTGCAACTTCTGCTCGGCTTCATGATCGTTCGGGAAAAGCTCTACTGCTTTCTTCAAGTAGGCAAGTGCCTTGGACTTGTTACCGGATACCAGTGTTTCATCTGAGAGTCTGTAGATTTTTTCAAGCTTTGAATCCATATCTGGAGTTTGGTTCCTTTCAGAGGTAGATATTTGAACAGTATTACCTACGGGCGCGTTATCATCGATCTGTATTCCAGCGCTTTCCGCCCTTTCCATCGAAATAAGTATTTCAGTAATAACCATTTCACCGGGGTCTATTGCCAGAGCTTTTTTTATGGAATCAAGCGCCAGATCGCGGCTTCCCTGAACCGAGTATCTCTGTGCCTGAATCAGGTGAGTCCTCACCCTGTTTTTCATTCTGCCGAATTCTCCCTGTTACAGCCCGTAACAAACGGTATTCTGCTACTTCGATCCGCCCCTGAACTAGTGCATTCTGCAAACCGAGGTAACACCCCATACTACTCTTTGAATATAATTCCCTGCTTGAATTGCAGTAACCCCTCACAGATAATGCGGAAAGAGATGTGATGTTGATAAAGAATATCTTTCACAAGAACCCGGCTCCGAAGATGGAAGCTGTGTCCCGTGACTCGGTGGAGTTTGTTGATTTAAGTCTCAGGGATGGCCAGCAGTCTCTGCTGGCTACAAGAATGTCTACCGGGCAGATTCTTAAACTTCTTCCTCTTATTCTTGACACGGGGATAAACCTTCTCGAGGTGTGGGGTGGGGC
>JAGGYZ010000269.1 GCA_021162285.1 Candidatus Fermentibacteraceae bacterium | reverse complement strand
CGCTCCCTCAATAATCCATTTGTATTCTGTTGTGAAACCCGAATCAGGAGATGGACTCCAGACGGCGTAGAACACTTCCATTCCTTCAAAACCGCCGTCATACAGTACATGAAGTCGCCCTAGACTGTCAGCAGAAGATCTAACCTGTGGAATCATGGTAGAGGTAGTTAGAAGATAGGTTGGGGGGACGGCTTCACTTCCATCGGAGATATTCCTTGCTGCAGTATAAATCGGACTGTATGTGCGCCAGAAAGAGTACAGACTGTCTCCGAGTGTTGCGGTAGTCAGATACGCACTATTCACATCGTCTGATATCATGGTTTCAGGATAGAGCTCTGTTCCTCCGTCTGTGGAGAACATCTTGTAAGCGATCCTTGATTCGTCATTGAAACCAGCCCAGATCAGATGATTCCTACCTATCTCATCGTGATACAGGAATTGAATTCTTCGTGTGGTATTTGCCGAATCAGTTGCTACGAACGGTTCGCTCCAACCAGGTCCTACAATAACTCCGAAACAGGCGAGAAGCAGCAGGCTCATCATTACAGAGCTCCCGATCTTCCGCAGTCATGCTGGTACATTGGCCAGGGAGCATACCCGGTTGTGCAGCTACCGAACTCCCAGCAGTGAAGCAGACCATCATTGGTACCGAACACCACCTCAACATTTCCGTCCCTATCCAGATCAGCAACAGAAAAACCTCCATATGTGCTGACGCCATCTGGAAAAACAAACGGGAATCCCAGGGATGCAAGTTCATTGCCGCTAGAGTTAATAGCATCAACAGCACAGGCATCATTCAATTCAGTATTGAAAACAACTTCCGCATACCCGGTTCCATCGAGATTCCCAAGGGTGACAGGACTGACAGAGTTTCCCTGGGATGCACCACTGAACTCGGCTGTGGGGAAACCAGAGAAGCTTTCCCCATCAACTTCCCACGCCATGCACTGCCTTTCCGATGGCAACACATAGATGTCATTGCCGGTAGTGGCTGTCCAGTCTGTTATCACCCCGCACAACAGATTAGACACCGGAAGCATGTCCTGATCATCGCAGTCAACTTCCCCTGTCTGTTCTCCCGGTTCGATGAGCTGTGCGGGGATGTCTGTTGAGTCGGAGTAAGCCTTTCCAGGATAACCCACTGATTCGATGCCGCTGAGCGAACCCGCTGAAAGAGCTACCGTAACGGCGAACTCATTCCAGGTATTCGAATACAGGGTTCTTGAGGTCGACCAGTTGTAAACTTCAATACCGGTCCCTGGCGGAGGACCGGGGTCGCTGGCATGGGTGCCGCTGAGGTAAGCAATATCCATGTAGGTATGGCTGCCTCCCAGATTAGCGCATAACAGGGATTTGGGGTTCCTGGTGTACTGGTAGCCGAAGTTCTTAGTATCCAGAGCGGTGATGGAGCCGTTGCTCAGGCCGTACAGGCCAATGGTGTTTCCATAGGCAACGCACAGTTCAAGCCCGGTGTTACTGCTGAGGTTGCCCACCGCGAATACATCAGAGGCGTTTTCAAGGGAATCAATCACCACACCATCGTAACTTACCACTTTGATATCGGTGTCGACACAGTACAGCACTATCTCAGAATGACCATCAGCATCAAGGTCTGCCGCCAGCGGATGGGCAGCATCTGAAAATCCCTCTGACATCAGTCGCCACAACTCCGTTCCATCGGTTTCGAAAGCAGTGAGTGAAGTCCCTGTGAGACATACTATCTCAAGGGAGCTGTCGGCGTCAAGATTGGTAAGAATGGGAGTAGTTGTTATCCCTCCGGTTACTTCGATGGGCCAGCCTGATTCAGTGGGGTAGGTATCAACAAGCTGAACGGTTGCCTCTGCTTCGTTGTTGCCTCGCCAGCTGTCCTCGCAGTCTTCGTTATAGTCAACTTCAACCTTTACCGTAACATTCAGAGGCATGCTCAGTGATGAGGGAGTGTAAGCGTGTTCAAGTACCGCAGATTCTCCACATTGTATCCCGTCGCAGTCATTGATGTAACTCACATTAATGCTGGTTCCATGTGTTACCGTTACCTTTACATCATACTCGTCAGATTCCTGTCTGCCGTTGTTCTGGATCGTAATAGTAATGGGCAGGTTGATCCCACTTGCTGTCTCACTGGGATATTGTGAGATGTAAATATCATCAGTGTATATCTCAAGGTCACACTTGTTGGGATATCTTACCCTGTCGCTGATGTCCAGGGCAGGGTCTCCAAGAAGGTTATACTGACTGATGGACCTGGAAAAGTAGCCGTCGTATGAAATGAAATCATTTATGTATTCCATTCTTGCCGAGGCTATGGCGTCACCAAGCCGTCCATGACCTCGAGCGTATATCGCCTCGAGTATTCCGCTCCCATAACTTGAATAGTGCCCGATGTCTGATGGCTGGGAGCTGGCGAATACCCCTGCAACCGGCACATCGGTGTTTTTCAGGAGTTTTTCCGCAATACAGTCTACTCCGAAGTCATAGTCATATCCCTGTGTGTTCCACAGGCAGAAGTAGCGGTCCAGGTGTCTGTCTGAATGAGCCGCGTAAGTATGATTGAACGTTCCGGCGGAACAGCAGAGCATAAGGATGAACGGTGCTGAATAGTACTGATTGGTGGATGTAAGCTGATTCTCGATCTGAATGTTGTTGAAGGTGCTGTCCAGTGCTCCTTTGGTAAAGTCGGTCTGATAGGGATAGTACTCCTCGCTCCAGTCAAGACCTGCACTGAGCAGGTGGAGTTCCCCATGGTTGGTATAGAATGCAACTCCCGCTCCGGTTTTCAGCTCGTCTATGCATGCACCCATGAAATCATCACTGGACATAAGGCTGCTGTCCGACATGGTAAAATTTCTGCAGTCTCCACCATAGTATGTTGTGTAGTTATACCCGAGCCAGTCGGTGAAATCTGCTGTCCAGCTGCGGTCCGGTTCCCATGAATAGTATGTTTGCAGGCCGGTATCCCCGGAATAGTCCTGCCCCGTTCCAGCGAACCGAAGAATTTTCCTTCTGTTATCAACCAGTGGAGCGGATTGTATAGGGCTCTCCAGGCTGATAAAGTTCTGAATCAATGTTGAAAGAGTATCTGTCTGCTGAGTTCCGCCATTCCTCACCGAAAGCCTGCCCACCATCATGTCGGGGAAATCGTTCTGAATGCTCCTGTTGCCATTGAAGTACACATACCATTCATCATTGCCTATGTCTGTAATAGTTCCGCCTGAGCCGGATGCTGAATATTCATGGGTTGGCAGGAACCAGTCTTCAGATGCGCAGGAGGTGTCTTCATGGTCTCCTATCAGCAGGAGATAGCTGGGGTGGTTGGTTGATGCTCCCGGCCAGCTCTCCCACATGTGTTCGGTGAAATCCTTTATGGTCGAATCAGCAATAGCAGTCTGACCATTTACACCGAACTCAGCAAGGATACTGTCCGTGAGTACCGTAGCTACATCGAAATGATTCAGTGACACCCTGTGTTCAGCAAGAGAATCGATGGCATTCTCACATTCATCGTACAGCCCCGAAGCGCAGATGATGATGTACTCCGGCATTCTGTTATTTGGGTAGGCTGGCCCATCGTAGGGATCCACAACTCCGAAGTAATCGGGCACGGGAGCATGGCTCTGTTCTGTGTAATGGTAACCCGCAATCGGACTGTTCTCGGTGAACCTCTGGAACTCTCCAAGGCCGATGGTGCTCCATACTGTTTCAGTACTGTCCCATGAAACCGATACGCTAAAACTCGTAACAGTGCTCAAAGTGCTGTCTGCTGCCCGGTATTGAGCAGGGAAAAGCTGAATCTTGAGCAGTCTCTGGTCGCAGATCCTTGTTTCACCGATAAGGCGCACCCTTTTAGCTGGCCAGAAGGTAGCTGAGGCGTATGCGGTGGAGTCCATGGCAAAACTGTCGGCAATAGATGCTGTGCAATTCTCTGATACCAGTATCTGGGCAGGGGCGGGATAAACCGGAAGAACACTCTGCTCAGTTTCCAAGCCGAATGAATACTCAATAGTGGGATTAACGCTGTCGGGCACCGCTACCAGGCAGATGATCATGGGCAGTTCAGGATAACCGACGCTGTCCGTTAATGGAGAGTCTGTAAACCTTATGTATCTCAAGCTGTCGTTCTCCACCGTTTGCCAGGAGAGTGGGGCTGTTGCAATGAGAGAGACATTGGAGCTGTCAGCGACCGTTGTCCGAATCAGGGGAGTATCAGCAGAAGCAAAACTGGAAAGGAAAAGCACAGTAAGGGTGAGTGCATAAAAACCTGATTTCATTTTTAACCATCCCCTTCATGCTGAGTAAAATAGTGATTTATTTGTGAATATGAAAGAGAACAGGGTGGGGCTGTCAAGAGGTTTTCGATTGAGCAAGACCATAAGCGGAGAGGTAATTCATATAGAACAGATCAATGGGGAATCTACTGTTAGTTCCTTCTTAGTTTTCTCAGTTCACGCTCAGTCACTACCTGTCGTTCCCAGTTGTCTCCCAGGGCAAGGATTCTTTCCTTATCTTCTTCCGGGAGTTTCCACAGACACAGCCACTGAGTAACTCTGTCTGACGAGATCCTGTGTCTTTCAGCAAGCTGTTTTCGGGTGAGATCGTCACGGACCAGCTCATCGTTCAGTTCCATGGCAACCATCAAAGGGTTACGGAATCGCTTTTTCGGTTTTATGATAGTATATCAGGACGCTTGAAGCGCAGTATCTCCGGTGTTTCCTCGATGGTTCGAGTGTAGTAACCCTCGGCGTACCAGGCATGTTTTGAGTCGAACGCGGACCCATTTGGTCCGCTTCTTTTTATATAGTACTGTAGCGCAGGCAGATACAAATCGGCTTTTATCTTATCCAGACCGACCACTATTCTTAGAAGAACATCTCGAACAGTTTTTTCTGCTGATATGCGGGGAAGAGATCAGCGCTTCGAACAAGGGTATCGAGCATATCCGTAACACTGGTCTCCGTGACAGTCTTTCCCTTAGCTCGTTTCAGTTCCTGCTCTTTGTCAGAAATCTGGAGCTCAATATTAGATTGCGTTTCAGTGCAGGTTATCAGCATCTGCCTTAAATTTTCTAGAGTAGTTGTGTCAACAATAAAATCTTCAGAATTTTTTTTGAACAAGGGGAATGGTATACTTAAGAGAGCATCTGAAGTCGACGGATAGTAGTGAAAATCTGTAGGAATGCATATAATTACTCAAGGATGGGTATGTTTTTCCCTTTCCTCTTCTACGGTGTGTTCCTAGATCGAATTGACATGACGAGTTACAGGGCTTGTCTGTCCATAGCCATATGGCTATATATTAAGGAGATCTGTGTGGCTGGGTATCAGGTCATTTTCTATCCAGAGTATGAGCTAGCCCGAGTTTCCTAGTTATGATTTAACATCGCTGTATCATACTTACTCACAACAAGTACTGCAATTGCAATCCTTACCCTAAAAGTTTATTCTTATCTTCTTTCAATTCGAGAGTATCGATCAATTTGTCCTGAAGTTCAGATGTTCTGCTCAGCACCACTTGTTTTCGTTCAATCTTCTGCCGACGCTTCTTTGGGTAGATATTGACGACCTGCCGCATGTTGTCCAACTCCGACATAAGGCGCTTCATTGAGAGAGTAATCCCTGCAGATTTTACTCTCCGCAACATCAATGCCCTTAGGAGCAAAGCAATAGTGCAGTAGAGACCGTGCACTCTGATCTTCGAATCAGTCCAGTGGTTCAGAGGCCACCAGCTTCCGGTCGTGCGGTCTTTCATCTCCTTGAATACATTCTCAATGATGAACTGGCTGCGATAGGCTTTTAGGGTCCGGGAATCATCCCACGATTCACGATTGCTGATAATGATATTCTTGCCCAGATGAGTATCTGCGAGTGTTGATAGCGCTGCTGAGTCAAGAGCATATTCAAGTTCCGGAATCTTTTCCTTCCCTTCCTGAATCTTCGTTGTGATCATTTGTTTCATATGCTGACGACTGAGAATGTGTTTACACTGTTTTTCTACCGATGCCACTGTAGGTGTCCGGCCCTTTTTGATTAGCCCCATCGCCCGATCACGCAGCTTCTGCTGCAACGCCGCGAGACGCTCAATGGCTTTACTGATGTCGTTCTGCAAGGTCAGCCACTGGGCATCGAACAGATTCTGGTTGTAGCTCACCACAAGAACGCGTTCCTTTCCGTAAACGGTTTTCTTTACACGGAAGGCTTTTGTGCCATCAAGGCCCTCCGCATCACAGGACTCGAATCGTTTATCGCTGTTGGATATCTGCATAAGTTCCTTATGCTCTCCAAGCTTTACCGATCCTACAAACTTCAGCTTCATCGAATCAATCATCTCGAAATTGGCGGGCGAGTTGTTGCCTTTGTCGAATATCAAGGTAGTATCTTCTGGCGTACATCGCTGCCCGCAAATCTCCTGAAGAAGCCTGTTGAATTTCTCCAGCATCAATGGAAACTGTTTTGCGTCGTTTCGATTGCCTTCATACACATCGTAATAAAGTGGCATGTGTCCGTCAGCACTGCAGAACAGCGCGTAACTGATCTGCCGCAGATTACTTCGTCCCTGTTTGTTCTTGCCATGCTTAGCGATTTGACAATGCGCATTGAATGTATCTATGAAGGTGTAGAAGTTTGTGCCATCATAGGAGATGGATGACAAGTCGATATCCTCACGTTTAACAACTCCCTTGATGATATTCTTCCATATCTGTGCAGGCTTCTCACCATCAATCCGGTTCATGTGATCCCAGAACCGCTGCGAATTCAGAGCCTCCTTTGACGCGCCAGGCAGGTACCGCAGCAGTACAGTTTGCGAGAACCAGTTCCACATCGAGCGTTTGCTGCTGGGCTGAATCGCCCGGTTGACAGATGCAACGCCAATGTATTCGCCCGTACTCAATCCCTGCTTACGCTTAGGGCATAGCACGTCAATTTCCTCGACAATCCTTGCTGTCAAAGCCTCTTTCCATAGTGCTGCAGGCAATCCCCATTGAAATACATCCGCATACAACGGTGCCGGGCCACCACCCTCGCAAGCTTTGACAATATCCTCCAGCTTGCCCAGGTATCGCTGCCACTTACGTCTGCATTTTCCGTTAACCCAGCCCCATTCGGAGTAGTAGTAATAAGTATGTCCGTTGATCTTTTTGGCTTCCAGTCGTTCCATGCCTATACCTCCCGCTTGATATATCTTAGGGCATAGACACCAGCATGTCAACCTGCATACACGCATTGTTTGCTGTTATTATTTAGGGCATAGTCTTCTGCGGCCGCAACTTTCTTGCTCTCAAGGAGTTACGTTTTATGCACTGCTGTAACTAGGAAACTCGGGCTAGAGAGTGAAAATACCGATCACGATCCCGTTAGGAAGAAGTTAAGGAAGATAGGAAGAAAGCACAGAAAGAAGCACGACAGATTGGTCGAAGTAATCAAATCTATCCAAAATGAAGAAACCGGTTTCGCTAGATATGAAGAATATCTCAAGCAGGAGATAGTGAAACCGTTACCTCATTCCTGCTCGAATAGTAAAAATATATCGTTGTTCGAATTCAGAGTGCCTAAGGTGAGTATATCAGGTGTAATACGAGTATATTTCTGCCTTTCCAAAAAGATTAAGAATAAATTAGTTATCTTAGATGTAGAGTACAAAACCATCACAGCTAGTAAAACCGCTACAGCATGTGAACGAAGAGAAGAGTACTGGAGGATTTATGACAAACCTCGGTAAAGAGAATAGAAGTGAATACACATTCAATGATTACTTGGAATCGATTGATTATGTTTCTTCTCCAATGGAAGAATTGACTCGAGAGGTTATAAATGAGAGACTCTATCAGCAGCTTTCACAAAAACAACTAGCAAGGAAAATCGGAACAAAACAGTCTGTCGTCTCGAGGTTCGAAAATTTTGGCAGGAGTCCGTCTTTGAAATGGCTTGTTAGACTCGCTGAAGGTTTGGGTGTTCGCTTCAGAGCAACAATACATGGTGACTACATGTTTGTTGTTCCAAAAAAGTATAGGGCTGTTTTGGATGCTCGAGCGAACAGACTAGAAATACGGGTGGCGAAACTTTTGGAAGAGGATCTTACCGAGTGCTGCGAGGAGAAATATCAATCCATTAGTTGGAATCCTGTTGTATCAACCCATATTGATGAGTATTATGTGCCCTCAACTTACAAGTCATATTTCTTGGAATCTACATATTATGAAGTAAAACCGGTCAAATCCCCTATCATCGAAGAAGAGCAACTTGTCAGTTAGTATAGGAAGCAGCAATGAATAAGGATCTGGCACCTGATTACAGAAAAATGCTGGAGGGCATTCGATTAGTTAATGTTGTTTGTTCGAGAGCAAATTACACTAGAGAAGCAAGTTGTAGTGAGATCCGGGACTATAAGAAGAAAAGCTTTGAGATTCTCCGTGCTGCTTTTGAGCCCGGGTATAACATTCAGGACGATGTTCTTGAGGTGCCCGTCGCATATAAAATTACTATTAAGGGTGGGAAACGTAGTCTTGCAATCTTTGAATTCCAACATGAAGTGGTATTCAGCATTAGGGATCGTAATGTGCTTGATAGTGGTCTTGAAGATAAAGATATTCGCGATTTCTTTATCGGTTATCAGATGGAGAAATTTGTGTGGTCTTTTTTAAGAAGTGCACTCGCTGATGCTTGTAGTAAGTTGGGTATCGAGAATGTAATCCTTCCGATGAAATTGTAGCATTGCGTTATGAATCGAAAAATAACAATCTCATTCCCCTCTTCTCAGTTTTCTCAGCTCTCGTTCTGTGACCAGCTGTTTTTCCCAGTTGTCTCCAAGAGCCTCAATTTGCTTCTGAGTTTTCTCAGGGAGCTTCAACAGACATAACCACTGAGTTACTCTGTCCGATGAAACCCCATGCCTTTCGGCAAGCTGTTTTCTGGTGAGATTGTCACCGACCAGCTCATCATTCAATTCTCTGGCATATATCAAAGGGTTACGGTAGGTCTTTTTGTGTTTGCGGACAGGAATGTTCATACGTTGTATACACAGTGCTTTTGGAGGTTTGGCTGAGGTTCGAGTGTACTGTCTCTCGGCGTGACAGAGGAATACGCTCGAAGCCATTTTCAGAAAAAATAAACAATCAGGCTATAGGCTCTACACCAAAGTGGGAGCAGTTCCGATTCGTATTGGCACACAGTGTTTTACAAATGTATATATTTGGCATATCCCCGTTGCGCAAAAACTGGTTTTCATGCATACTTGCACCCTAATGGGGGGCCTGTGGATGTCTTTTTTGTTTAAAGGTTTCTGCTT
>JAGGYZ010000191.1 GCA_021162285.1 Candidatus Fermentibacteraceae bacterium | reverse complement strand
TGACACGCCGGTAAAGCTCTTCCTTATCGCCTATGCGGTAGTACAGCATAGCTTTGTTGATTCCTGCCCGCCTGGCAATTTCATCTACCCTGGCACCGCTGAAACCCTTTTCCGCAAATTCCTCTGCTGCAGCATCAAGTATAGATTTTTCACCCATCTTCTTCGTGGACATTTTTCCTCCGCTAACTATTTAGTCTAACCGTTTGGTTAATCATAAACAGCTCTCCTGTTTTTGTCAATACTCTCCTTCTGCGCAATGTAATATCTGCAACGCTGACTGTGAGCTGCCGGGTTGACACAGGTCTACTGTAAAATATTATACTCTGTTACCTCGCCGGGGATAACAATTAATGAATGGTGTTCCAATCTCGCCTGATTCAGTTAATCTGCCTCTGCACAAGACGGTACACGGTTTAGGAGGAGAAGCCAGCGATGAGAGTAAGATACCTGCCGGGTTTCGCGTTTGTGCTGGCGGCCTGTTTTTCCAGTGCAGCTGCACAGTACTGGGAATCCACTACTTCCGCTGCTCCCTGGACTGTACGGTCTTCCGGTACAGCCATAGGTTTTAACAACAGACTTTTCGTTTTCAATGGATACAAGGAAGTCTCGATGATGTAGCACGACATCTGGTCCTCCACAGATGGCACAAACTGGACATGTGAAACAGACAGTGTGCCCTACCCCATGAGCACTTCCATGGGCTGCGTAATCTTTAACAACACGATATAGGTACTGGCAGGCCGCAGTGCAGCAGGTACCTGCTTCAACGATGTGTGGTGCATGAACAGCCTGGGAGTTTCGGATGAAACCTCTGCGGCAGTCACATCATTCAATCTTCAGGTGTTCCCATGCCCTTCTTCTTCGGTGACCATCTCGTATGACCTGCCTGCGTACGACAGAGTGAGAATTGATATCTACGACTTAAGCGGACGCAGACTTGATACGATAACTGATTCTTTCCAGCACTCCGGAAGCGGCAGCATTATCTGGAACAGAAGCAGTGATACTGGCAGCAGAGTTGAAAACGGTGTTTACTTCTGCAGGCTTGAATCAGGCGGTATTACAGAAACAAAACAGATTATCTTAATCTAGTTACAGGAGGTGCCAGATTGAACAACAGGAAAACATTGATGCTGTGGTGCATTCTGCTTCTGGCAGCATCGTCTGCCGCCCAGACAGAGATCAGTGGCCCCCAGTCCGGCACTCTTGGACCCGGCACCTATCTGGTAACAGCTGAAATTTCCGTTCAGTCTGGTAACTCTCTCACAATACTTCCGGGAACAACATTCCTGCACAACGGAAATCACAGATGGATAATCTCGGGTGAATTCACAGCGGAGGGCACAGAGGCGGACAGCATTGTGTTTGTTCCTCAGGATACCCTTGAAATACACATGTGGGGGGGGCTCAGATTTCAGACAGACGCTCCTGCGGCAACTCTTGACTACTGCGTGATTGACCACTGCTATATGTCAGACTACAACGGTCCGAGTGCAAGTGTTTCAGTGTACGGATCACAGGGCCTTACAGTAACCCACTGCCGTATCTCCAACGCAGCATGCAACAACGACCACGGCGCAATCTGTGCTCTTAACACAACTGTAGTTGTTGACAGCTGCCTGTTGAGAGACAACACAGCTGTGAATCACCCAAAGGGAATGGGGGTGTTCCTGGACAACTGCACCGGTTCAGAAATACTTAACTCGGTAATTTCAGGCAACACCAGCGACGGCGCTTGAAGCACCTGCGGAGGCGGTGGGGTCCACTGCAATAATTCCGATGTGCTTATTTCCCACTGTGTTATCTACGCCAACCAGATCCCGGACTATTTTGGAGGAGGTATGGGTGGTGGAGGGGTTATGGCAAAAGACGACTGCAATGTAACGCTTAACAACACCATTGTAAACAATCTCGCCAGGCTTACAGGCGGGGGTATCTGTACCCATGGAATAGGCGGTGCCGCCACATTTTCCGGTGTAAACAATATCATCGTTTTCAACGTGTCCAACGACTGTATACAGTGCGGTTCAACAGGCGGGGGAGGTCCCTGCAACCTTACCTACTCATGCATTCTTCAGGATATGCCGGGTATTGGAAACATCAACGACACACCTCTGTTCGTGAACGCTTTTGAAGATGATTACCATCTCACTTCAGCGTCTCCATGTATTGATTCAGGCGACCCCTCTTCCCCACCCGCCCCTGATGGAACCAGGGCGGACATGGGTGCATACTACTTTGATCAGGTTGGAATCGGAGGGGTGTCCACCTCTGATCAGGAATTTGTGCTGAACCATGTATCGCCCTGCCCATTCAATTCCTCAACAGATGTTTCATTCTACCTGCCTGAAGCAGGTAATACAACTGTTACAGTCTTCGATACTGCTGGACGGCTGGTAATTGAACTGACCGACCGGACAATGGCAGCCGGTGAACACACTGTCACATGGAACGGACGGGATTCTGAAGGAAGGATTACATGCAACGGTGTGTATTTCTGCAGGTGTGAATTCTGCGGGGAGAGCAAAACACAGAGGGTGGTTCTTCTCCGATAGGATTTCGTTTGTTTTCGGTGTGTTTACATTCAAACAACTATCGTATAGTACACAACCGGGGGGCGAGTCGTAACATTCGTATACATCATGGAAATGGTTGTCGAAAGGGGGACGATGTAGCATATTTCCCTCTTAATTCTACCGGAACGGAATCCAATGGATAAACCCACAGTATCTTTTTTCTGCCCGGCATACAACGATGAAGGTAACATCAGGGGAACAGTGGAGAATGTTGTATCCACTCTTGAAAAGTACTCTTCATATTATGATGTAACCATCGTTGAAGATGGTTCACCGGATAATACAGCAGAGGTGTGTGATGCTCTTTCGGAAGAGTATCCACATGTTTCCGTTATTCACAATTCTGGAAACCTGGGATACGGCGGTGCTTTAAAGGTCGGTTTCAACGCCGCGAAAAAATATGAGATTGCAACCTACACCGACGGTGACGGCCAGTATGACTTCAGAGAGTTTAAACTCCTTTTAGACGCATGGGACGGGGAGTGCGTTGTATCCGCTTACCGGGTGAACAGGGCCGACAATGCCGCAAGAGTATTACAGACAAGGGTTTACGGTGTACTTCTCAGAGTTCTTTTTAATCTGAAGCTGAAAGATGTTAACTGTTCAATGAAACTGTTTCCCAAAGCTGCCCTGGACGGCATTGAAATACACAGTGACAGCGCGTTTATAGACGCTGAAATGCTCATTAAACTGTCTCGCCTCGGCTATAGAATCAAGCAGGTTGGTGTTCATCACCTTCCAAGGCTGCATGGTGCTGCGTCAGGAGCAAAACCAGCGGTTGTTCTCACAACCATAAAGGATATGCTCAGGCTTTTCTTTGGAAAAAATCTCTGATGAAAACTATTGTTCTTGGAGCCGGAGGAATGCTCGGAACCGATCTGGTTCCTTTCTGGAACAGCAGGACTGAAACAGTTCCTCTGACCCATAGAGAATGTGATATCTCAAGCAGATCTTCCGTTGCCGGGGTATTTACCAGGGAGAAACCGGAACTGGTTCTTCTGCTTGCAGCTGCAACAGATGTAGACAGGTGCCAGATTGATCACAGGTACGCTTACAGCACCAACTCTGCAGGAGCTGAAATCGTAGCTCAGGCAGTCGAACTAAGCGGAGCAGCAATGGTTTACATTTCTTCTATTGCGGTGTTCAATGGAGAAAAAAACTCTCCCTACGACGAATACGATATCCCATCACCTCTGAATACATACGGATTAAGCAAATTTCATGGTGAACAGGCAATACGCACTTTCTGCCACAGGCATTGGATAGTAAGAACAGGCTGGCTCTTCGGAGGAGGTGCCAGAGACATGAAATTTGTTGCTAGAATACTTCGAAAGGTCTCTCTGGACCATGAAATAAAAGTAGTCAGAGATTGTGTTGGATCACCGACCTACACTGGGGATCTTGCTGAAGGCATATTCAACCTGACACAGAACTTTCAGTACGGTACATATCACATGGTCAACGGAGGGGTACCTGCAAGCAGGTATGAACTGGCCCGAGAAACTGTAAGTATAGCAGGGCATTCTCCCAACATTATACAGCCGTGCCTTTCATCCGACTTTAACCTTCCGGCACCGCGCCCCAGAATGGAGGCGGCTCACTCGATGAAGCTGATTCTTGGAGACAATCCTGTAACCCTGCCAGACTGGAAACACAGCCTCAAGGGTTACATAAACAACACACTTGGAGAACTGCTGAGTTGAAAAGCAGGATATCATTAAACAATATTGATAAATTGATACCGTGGATGCTTGTGTGTCTGGCTTTGTTTCTGAGACTTCTGTTTCTGGGGGGCAAAAGCCTCTGGGGGGATGAATTCTATGCTGCCGGTCTTGTAAGCAACGGTATTGAAAACTTGATACAGAACAGTTTTCGCGGATCTCCCCATCCACCACTTGCCTTCATAGCCATAAAGCTTTCATCTGCTGTGTTCGGCAACTCCGAGGCGGGGCTTCGGGCGGTTTCTGCAATAGTTACCTCCTGGGCTGCTGTCCCCCTTTACTTTTTCGTTTTAAAGCGCTCAGGCAAGTGGCCTGCCGCATTTTCAGCTCTTCTGTGGGTAATGGCACCCTACTCCGTTTCCATGGGGCAGGAGGCCTGGCTTTATGGAATAATGGCTTCTGTGGGATTCACTTTCATATGGATTGCTGATCTGGCCTGGACGGGAAACCGGCTTGCCGGTTTTCTTGTTGTTCCTGTGGGTCTCGCCGGTATGCTGATTCAGCACCTTTTCGCACTGTATCTCTTTGCGGGATTCATGCTCTACTTTACAGTGAACAGGAATAAAAGAGTTACCTTTAAAAAGGTTCTGCTAACAGGGACACTACTTCTTATTCTTTACATTCCATTTATCATACCGGCACTGGGGCAGGCGTCTTCCCGTTCTGCAAGGATTTCTGCTTCAGGTGCAGATGCTTTTATTCTCTGGAGATATGCTGTAAGGGCTCCAACTGTTCTGGCCAGACTAATGGCAGGCGGGCTGGCAGGAGAAAACAACCTGTGGAACCCGTCTTCGTCTCTTATCACCTCCGGTATTTTCTATTATTCTTTCCTTCTGACTGTGATACCGGTAATTTTGTTTTTGTCTAACCGTAGAATTAGTGGGAATTTACGGATGTGGACAGCCGGAGTTTTCATACTTCCGTTTCTGCTGTTTCTGAAGGAAGATCCGACTGCAAGACATCTTACCATTCTATGGATACCGATGGCTTTGTCCTTTGCTTTTCTGGTAAAACGTTTCAAACCTGCCTTTCTGACAGTAATACCATTGTTTCTTCTTCTTCTGCCCTACTACCACCTGAGCACTTACCCCTACCATCGGTCAAACTGGAGAACAGCAGTGGCCTCGGTAACTGAAAATCTGCAAAGTGACCAGAGAGTAGTGATTATCGGTGGTCAAAACGGTGGTTTAGCCTGGGACTACTATGCGAAAAGCGAAACAGAAAGACTTGCCCCGAGAGGAGAAAATCCTTATTCTGTTCAACCAACCAGAAGCTCACTGGAACCTGCAGCAGTTGTTGACAGTGTACTTTCAACCGGAACAGAGGTATGGGTAGTGCATGACATCCGGGGCGGGCCATCAGGAGAAGGTATTGCTCCGGAACACACCGTTCTGCAGCATGAATACCACGGTCCGCGTCTTGAGGTTATTCTCTTCGCACCCTGATCACATGATACTGGTGTTCCGTGCAGCCTTCTTTCCATCAAACTCAGCGAGTAGCCCGATGGATCCGATCTCTACCCCTGCTCTCAAGGTTACTCTTCCCTGACGGCTTCGGATCTTGAAATTCTGATACAGAAGCATCACTTAAATCAAACATCAGTCTGCAGGTTTTCCTTTTTGAGTTTCAGTGAACTACCACACTGTGCACTGTAGGGGCACGAGGCGGAACAACTGCTGCATATATCGCCGGATCTGTGACTGTGTACTGCCCTTCGTACCAGGTACAGAACCACCGCCGCTACTATCACCACTACTGCTGCTGTCTCCATTATGTCACCAGCAATCCAACCTGGTACAC
>JAGGYZ010000089.1 GCA_021162285.1 Candidatus Fermentibacteraceae bacterium | reverse complement strand
TGGCGACCCCAACGATAAAAAGTTCGAACTTTTTCATTCATTGCCTGAGGGGAGTTGCTTCCTTGTAATCATGCTCTTCGGCTCTGTATAAAAGGGATTTCCGGACTCCGGAACCGTAACGGACAATTGTTCCTCCATGATGGATAGTTCACGTCTGTCGGGATTCCATTCCCCCAACCCTGTTCAAACAGATTTTCTGGGGGGTACTGTTCTGCCCCTGATTCGATGAAAGATGGAAGCAACCACTTGAACATTTGGTGAGGCCGTCCAGGCTGACGACTATCTTATGAAGACGCAGCTCCTCGTTACGCTTTCACCAGTGGTGTTCAGCCTCACTAAGTAGCAGCCGGAACCGAGCTCGGGCGGAGGAGTCCATTCGATGATGTCAGTTCCTCGGGGGTAAGAGCCGCTTATTGCTTCACCAATGATCCTGCCGTAAAGGTCATACACAGTTAGTGTCACCAGGTCCTCTTCAGGAAGGCTGAAGGATGCTGAAAGGACTGAGCTGAACGGATTGGGAGAAACCTCAAGTCTCAGAGAGGATACCGGATCAGGCGAGGAGATGCAGGTCTCGGGGGCGTATCTAACCAGGTAACCGCTGCCGCCCCATGTCCCGCAGGCCATGTAGCCCCCCTGAGGGAGCTGCAGGCATGAATAGAAGTGATCATCCACGCTTACAAGGTTGTTGATGTTCCAGAGCTCGTTGCCCTCGCTGTCGAAGCGGACCAGCCAGCCCTCCTGGTAGTCAACCTGATTTCCATTGGGCTCATACTCATTGTACCCGTCCCAGCCCGAGAAGATGTAACCGCTGTCCATCGTCTGCCGGATACAGAAAGCCTCGTGCTGATCGCCTGAGCTTACATATACGCTGGTAACCCAGAGGGTTTCTCCATACTGGTCGGTATGCCAGACATATGGGTAGATCCTGGTATTGAAGGTGTAACCTCCATCGGAAGCGAGGCACATGTCCGCAGGTAGCTGGTAGTACATGGAGTCTCCATAATCCGTTCCCCTGAGATAACTACCCTCGAGGTCATAGAACAGCAGATGAGGACCGTTCGTTGTCAGGGTATCATCTGTCCCTTCCGCCAGCATGCATAGTTCACCATTGTTGTACAGGACTGTTTGACCATAGTGTACAAATGTATCAGATAGAGGAGTTCCCCATTTGCGTGTCCAAAGAGTATCTCCGCATGCATCAGTCCTTAACAACCAGGCTTGCCCCATTTGTATCCCTGTTCCATGCACTCTCCCGCAGACAGCAAAACCACCATCGGGAAGGGAAGTGATTGAATAGCCGAGTTCCTTGGTATCAGGATAATCATAGATCTTGGTCCAGATAGTACTGCCTTCTGAGGATATCTTCTGGATGAAAAGTCCGACAGAATTTGAGGTCGAGTCCTCAGTAGCCGTGCCCGTGATCACAAATGAACCATCGGACAAGACAATACCGTCATAACCGAAGGCCCCGGCGTATTCATGCTCAACGTCCCAGATCACTTCTCCGTCCTGGTCGAGTAGAAGGGCGACAACGCTTTCATGGGTTGGTTGTGAGTTATCATAGGTAAATGCGGTTATAAATAGATCGCCGGTGCTGGTAAGCTCGATATCCTCGAAAAACGCACCGTCATAATTCGTATAGTACCATTTCTCCCAGAGCTTCACCGGCGGGTCGAGCCCGTAGGAAAGGTAGGACGGAAGAAGAAGCGCCCCAGCGAGAATGGCAATTTGCCTCATCTCGACCTCCTACTCCGTAAGCTTCACCCAGCCGATGCGGACATCGGCAGGGCTCATCGAGTTCGGGCTGGTGAACTGAAGCCAGAACATCTGCATGTCTCCGGTCCAACTGCCACTCAGTGATGTAAGATCCCATGGTCCGAGGTCAGCGGCAACAGACCTAAGTGTGTCTGCAGGATTCGTCAATGCAATGTACCCTGTATTTTCATGTGAGTCAAGCCAATGGACTGTAATGACCGTCTTAGTTTCAGACATTCCGGCAAGACTCAGGTTGTGGAACCTGTCTGCATCAATGTAGTCTGAGGAACCGGTTCCGGTATTAAGGTACAGTGCGTTTGCTGTTGTCGGGTTGGAAAGAACTCCCTCGAACATTCCTGAAATAGAATCCGTGTAGCCTCCCCAGCAGCCGGTCAGCGTGTCGATGTCATTCGTGTACCACGCAGGGATGCTCGAGGTTGCTTCGGTCATGTCCCATGGGTCATCAAGGATCTCGGTTGCATAGTCTCCCGGTCTGACCATGTAGACCAGGGTCGCGCTGTTGTCTGATGGATCGGGTTCATCCTGAATTCTTTCGGTATAGACCCTGAAGATGTTGACCCCTATGTCAGAAGTATCGGGAGTGATGGTTCTGAACGATGCCAGCTCCCTGTCCGTCTGGTAGCATGAACCTGTTGAGAGGCCACTGAAACTGAGGTAGACCGAATCGATCAGCGTTGTATCCGTGGTGATGTCCTCGAGGTAGACTTTGATGTTGCTCAACGGTTCAGTGCCCATGTTGTACACCCATGCGTAGGGATCAAAGGGTGTTCCTGCGACGGAAGTGTTGACTGTAAGGGTGTCTCCATCTGCCGGAATGACAACGAAGATGTCAGGGTCGGTAATCCTCAGGTCGGCCGGAAGCCCCGTATCGTCGTCGAACATCTGCAGCAGTCTTGCCTCTCCGGCGTCCAGGGTGTCCAGGAAGGTGAACACGCCTGATGTTTCGCTGCCTTCGATGATGAATCTTCTCGAATGGTCGAGGGCATATTCGCTGAAGGGTGCTCCAGAAAAATCATCAGCATCAACTTCTATTTCGAATGGGTTGCCGTCCTCCCTGCAGAACCTGTTCACATAGAACAGGTAGCAGGTGCTTTCGGTACTGTCGGTGAACACTCTGATATGAGGTTCGGCGAAGTACTGCGGCAGGATGGCTCCGTCGTATTCTATGGTCGCCCTGGAATAGTTGCGGTCGGTGAACCACCACCACAGCCTGGAGAGCTCAGGGGCTACCCATGCTATCTGCCTGAAGGTTCCCCTTACGCTGTTCCATAGCCTTCCATAGGCATCGAACTTCCAGAGCTGATAATTCTCGATGTTCCTTTGACTCCCGGGAACGTTGACTGGTCTTGAAGGGAGCGAATAGAGCGGGTCGAACTGGCTGTCATCGGCAGCGGTCCAGGGCGGAATGGAGTCAGGTGGAGCGTAGTAGTAGTCGCCCACTGGTCTTTCCCTGTACACCCAGTCCTCGTAAGGGGCATCGAAGGGTATCAGGTCCTCGTCCAGCAATCCCGTATCGTGGTGCAGAAGAGTGTCATCTTTCCAGCCTGAGTAGCTCCTGATGCTGTAGGGGAAGACTCCCTTCGCTCCTCTGAGCAGACCGATGTTGCAAAGCATCCTGAACTCGGCCGGGGAAGGGATGCGGTAGTGGTAGGGACCGTATTGGAGAATTGTATCTGCGGACACAGAGTCATATACAAAGATAGCTTCCCCACCAGTTCTTCCGAACGCTTGTGGATGATAGTGTATCGGAAACGGTCCGTCTTCATCAATTCCCGCCGGGATGAATGTGGAGTCCATGAGCTCCTCGTAGTGCTCAAGCATCCAGAGGTCGGTTGCGCTGCCTAGAACAGTAATTGAGTCCGCAACTTCAGTCTGCCAGTAATACCCGGCAAGCCTTACTGGATAGGTGTTCAGGTCCAGATGCTCCGGGAAGTTATCGTATTCGTTGTACGGAAAACCTGAAGGGTAATCCAGATAATGTGTTTCAAAGTAGGCCCTGACAGAATTGGCCTGAGTATGCGGGTTGCCGAGAGGCGTTCCACCCGGATATCCAGCCCATTCATACGGCTCTATTGTATGCAGCATGCTGAAACAGCAGGAGACGGTCGGTCCACCTGCTGCATACAGCGTATCCGATTTCCATTTGACCCAGGAGAAGATTCCTGCAGGGAGGACCTCCGTCATATTGGTGTCCTGCGAGAATACGCTTGGAAAGTAGTCGTCATAGGCGGATGAATCATTTAGCATGTAAGCAAGCTGCCAAGCTGCAGCTTCGTTGAAGATGTCGTAGTACCAGATGCAGTCATATTCAACAGATTGATCATGCAAAGCAGAGCATCTTGACTCGATATTCGACAGCATAGAGGTGGAGTAGACGGTGCTATCGATCGAGTGGAACTCAGCATCCGGATGCATGAATGCCGAACCGGTCTGTATCCCGTAGGGCGTGTACCTTGCCCAGCGAAGGCCTGTATTGTTGGTGAGTTCCAGAAGGTTGGAGGGTGCGAGGATCATTATGGCTTGGGCGCTGTCGCACAGTATCGCTGGTTCCTCCTGATGAAGAGTTAGCCATCCCTCTACCCAGATACCGTCGAAGTTATGCCAGAGCAGCATGCAGAGCACGTCCATCGTGATGTCGAATGAACTGGTGCCCTGCCCCGTCTTCATTGAGATGATTGGAATGGTATTTGCCGGGGGAGCTACAGCCAAGGCAAGGGAGACGACCGAGAGAAGGATGATGGCCGGAAACAGGTTCCGAACTACTGTACTCAATTTCATTGTTCCTGTCCCCTTCATTCAGAATGAATATACCATTTATTACAGAAAAGAATATGGGATGGCATGGGGGCATGTCAAGGGATGGGGTCGCATTCGAACACCTCGAAATGCCCCTTGAATGGGGCTGACTGATCCATTCTGAAAGGGAATCCTCTTCTGGCGACCCCAACGATAAAAAGTTCGAACTGGATCAGTGCATTCCTTAGGCGGATTGACGGTACTTCTGAATAGATGCCTTTGTGGAGTATGTATAGGATGTACGGAACCTTGACCGCATTGGGTCATCAGGCGCACCTGCGATTGAGATTGTTTTGTGTCACTATCTGAATGGAGAAGCCTGTGTTCGTAGTCCTGCTGATAATGATGGCCATCGGATCCGTTGACCCATCATCTCAAACCCGGGAAGCATCCTATGGGGAGATGGGATTCTATGGAGACCTGACATGTTTCCAGGGAGACAGCAGCAGCTACTGGGGTGGAGAGGCAGGGGTATGCTTCTCACCTTTCCGTTTCACTGAAGTGGGAATCGGTTTCAGCCTGATGTCCGGTAATGACCAGACCTTCTCGTTCGTTAATGGAAGAGTTGGATTACTCTCACCTTCTATATGGAAGATTCGAGCGCTCTGCGGAGTTTCCATCGGCATACAGGTAACAGCACCAGGGGCGTACATGGCTGACAGAACTTTAAGAGATAACCCAAAATAAAGCATGTAACTCGTTGGCTTGGCTGGAGTTCTGTGTTTGGTATGTGTTAGACCTACTATTTTACAACAATATAATACCATAACTGGGTAACATAGAATAAGTTACTGAATGAAGGGCTTGTTTTGTTAGGCCTATACATGTATAATACAGGCATGGCACACTTACACAAAAAGAAGAAAAACGGAAGCGTCTATTACTACCTTCGTGAAATGCAAAGAGTGAATGGAAAGCCCAAAGTTATTTGGCAAAAATATTTGGGAACCGCAGACACCATGCATAAGAAACTATTGGAGAATGAATTAACTGGTAAGCCGGAAAAAGTAAAAACTTTTTCATTTGGCGCAATATTTCTGCTGAATGAATTGGAAAAGAAACTTGATACTATTGGCATTATTGACAGTATTGTGCCACGAGGTAAAAAGGAAACAGGACCAACTATTGGTGAATACTTCTACTACGGTTGGATAAACAGCATTATTAATCCAAGAAGCAAGCGAGCTTTGCCGGAGTGGTATAAGCACACTGCAGTTCAGTACATTCGTCCAGTTGATCTCAAAGAATTGACATCACAGAGATATTGGGAAAAATTCGACAGAGTAAGTGAAAAGAATGTAGAAGAGATAGCAAAAACCTTTTTCGGAAGAGTCTGGGAGAAACAATCCACACCGGCAGAGTTACTTCTGTTCGACACCACAAACTACTATACATTTATGAATAGCAAGACTGATTCAGAGCTGTGTCAACGGGGGCACAATAAAGCAAGCAGACATAGTCTTCGCCAGGTGGGACTTGGTCTTATGGTTGACAGAAAAACCCATTTACCACTTTACTACAAAGCGTATAACGGGAATATGCATGATTCAAAATTGTTCACTGCGGTGATGGATCAAGTATTTGATGCAATGTGTGAATTCAATAAATCAAAACAATCCTTGACTGTTGTTTTTGATAAAGGAATGAACAGCGATAAAAACATAAATATGATTGATGAGAATTCACGCTTTCATTTCATCACCACCTATTCTCCGAGTTATGTGAAAGACCTGGCGAGTATATCATTAAAGAAATTCACTTCACTTGATATCTCAAACAACAAGCTCAGAAAAGGAAGCCCTGTTCCCCAGGAAGATCTTATGGTTGCGTATCGCAGTGAGAAAGAACTATGGGGCAAAAAGAGAACTGTTGTTGTTACATATAATCCACGTACCTACCGCAAGAAGGAATTCACCTTTAACAGAAAATTAAATAACATTAGTGAAATCTTGCATGAATACAAATTGAAATACAGAGCTAATGAGCCTCAATGGAGAGACCCAGAAGTAGTAGAAAAACGATATTGCAAAAAGTGCAGAAGTCTAAATATTTCAAGCAAATATTTTAATTTAAGTTTTGACAATACGAAAGACAAACCGGTAATGACTTACCGAAGAAATACAACGGAAATAGAAAACGCAAAAAAGCTATTTGGCAAAAGCATTATAGTGACGGATAATCATACATGGGGCACAGATGCAATTGTTCAATTATCGCTTGACCGTTACATAATTGAAAATGAATTTCGCGCAAGCAAGTCAAAAGAGCATGTTCGCCTAAACCCCATATATCACTGGACTGACAGTAAAATAAGGTGTCATCTGCTTATGTGCGTTATCGCCTTAACAGTACTGCGCCTGCTTGAGATCAGAGTAAACGGTAATCGAAGAAAAAATAGACTGAGTGGTAAGAAAATTGTAGATGAAATGTCAAACCTGGATTCTGTTTGTTTATGGTATCCCAACAAAAGAAAAGCCGAGCAAATGCTGGAGGAACCAACGAAATCCCAAGGCAAAATACTGAAAACTTTCGGTTA
>JAGGYZ010000207.1 GCA_021162285.1 Candidatus Fermentibacteraceae bacterium | reverse complement strand
GTTGCATACATCGAGCGGCAGTATGACGCGAATTCACTTTGCATTCGTGAAAGATACATTGATACCGGTGGAAACCTCACAGAAAATCTCCAGGGCGTGGCTTCAGTTGTATACGGAAGAGATGTGTCCGGTGGAATTTCTGAATCTGTGTGGCTTGATCTCAACGGTGTCAGAACAGAGATAAACGGTGTCTGCATTGCCAGAAGGCTGTTCGACGAGAGTGGAAGGGTGATAGAATCGTCTACATACGACGCAGAAGGTGAAATTGCAGAGTTCCAGGGAGGATTTGCCTACACCAGATTTACCTATGCTGACAACGGGCAGCCCGAAATGATTTCCTACTATGACCGCAGAGGGCGGCCTGTTGTCAACTCCACTCTGGGTTGTCATGCCAGGAGTTTTGTTTACGATGACTCCGGGAGATGTCTTGAACACAGGTATCTCGATACTTCGTACAATCTGGTGAATCTGCTAACCGGTTACGCGAGGGTAGTATCTGTTTACAACGAGAACGGTGTCCTTCAGGAACAGCACTTCTTTGACAGTGACGGGGTAGAAGTTACGCTGTAGCAGCAGGAGCGGGCCTCCCGCTCCTGCTGCTTTCTCAATTATTCAAATCCGGGAAGTTCTCCGTAAAACACTCTGGGGTAGTCTTCCGGGTCTGCGTCAAAGCAGATGAAGCTATCCCGGCATATGATGGTTGTCCAGTTTTTTGCTCTGGCCCCGGCGTCAAGCGCCGCGGTAAACAGCATATTGCCGTCAAGATCGTACACATCAAACGCGGATGTTGCAGATGTTCCCCTGGATACCCAGAGCCTGTTCAAACCATCAACGAACATGGCACTGATTGAAGTTCTGTACGGATCCGGTTCCCAGTGAGCCATAGATGCAGGCATTCCATTTGCAATCATTCTTGAGTTAACCAGCTCCGCTTCAAGTTCGATCTCGGTCTGTGTCTTCTGTACCCTCTGGAAGTCCTCATTTTCAAAGGTGAAAATCTCTTCACCATCTGCAGTCCAGGCGGTGAATGAGTAATCTTCTGTGGACATGGGAGCAGTAAATACGGTTCCGTCTTCTGTGGCAGTAAACAGAACAATGTCATCTTTCAGTGAGCTGAGGTCTGAAGGATCAAAAGGAGACATATGGCTGTAGTAAACGATAACGGGAGCAGAGCTTTCCATATTCCATTTACCAACGGTGAATCCCATGAACATACCGTCCTCATTCTGCTCAAAATCCGGTTTCATCCCAATTATTTCCGTACCGCTGATTGCGGTGATAACAGTCGGGGGAGAGGGCATGAACCCTGAAGTCTCAGCGAGATAGTCAAAGTTCTCATCAAAGTAAACCAGTTTTCCTCCTCCTCCATCTGATACCACAAGCCCGCCTTCAGGCATGAAAGTCATTCCAGCAGGCATCTGGAACTCTCCCGGTCCGCTCCCGTTTCTTCCGATCCTTCTGATGAAGTCACCGTCGGGTGTGAACAGGGAAACTGTTGATTTCTGAGCATCAAGAATCGCTATATCTCCGTCTTTTGTGAATTCTGCACCAACAATTGTGCCGAACACGAAGTTGCTGTCACCCAGCTCTATGCCGATTGAGTCCGTTACGGTCAGGTACTCATCGGCATCTGGAAGAACATATACATCGTTTTCGGTGGTTGAATTGTCTGCTGTATCTGCACCGTCTGAAGCGTCTTCTGATGGCTGCGGTGAACCGCATCCGGTGATAAGCAGCAGAGCCAGAGGCAGTAGTAACAGGTATTTCATTAAAGTATCCTTTCTTTTTTCACAAAACCGGGTTCCAGATTTTGAAATATCGTGTCAGTTCTGTATTTGTCAACTTTTCAGGTTGATAAGGTGTGTCATTGCATCAAGATGCTTCATCAGGCCGAGCCTTCCATTCTTTGTGAGTCTGTACCAGCTTACGGGTTTGCGGTTTCTAAATTTTTTGTTCACTTCAATAAAACCTTCGGTCTCCAGCTTCCGGAGTTGAGCCCCAAGATTCCCGTCGGTTTCGTCAAGCAATTCTTTCAGCCTGCTGAACGAGAGGGCTGTGTGTCTGGCAAGCAGCACGCAGATACCGAGCCTTGACCTGTGCCCGAGAAGTTTGTTGAGATTGTTCAGTGTATCTGCTATTTGTTCACTGCGCTCCGCTGGCATTTTTCTTACCTTTGTGAATGGCTATTACCGTTAGTGTTGTGGCAAGTAGTAAGCCCATGGCAGTCCAAACATATCTGTTTAGAAACAGGGTTGCGGTAAACCCGGCCATCATTATTCCTGCAAGATACAGAAAGTATCTGTCGAACAATACACCCGCTCCCCACCAGCCCATGGCAACTACCAGAAGAATTACCTGGCTTGTAACAGCTCCGTGTATAAAACCTCGAACTCCCAGAAGAACAGCCAGAATTGTGACTGTAAGCAATCCGCTCCAGTAGATGGCGTGTTTTCTACCTGTTCCGGCATCAAGTTGTCCTCTGGCTCTCCCGGTTTTCCGACCTAGAAAACCGCTGAGCAACCCACCAAGAGGCGAAGCAATCATCCAGAAGAACCCCACATACTTTGGAGCGAAGTCAACAAAAGAGAATCCCACGGCAATAATTGCAGCCCACAAAATGAACACAGAGGGTGGGTTCATTATCAGTTCAGACTTATCCACAAGGTTTTTTATATATCCGATGTCTTCTCCGATTTTTCCATTTTCCATTCTTATCCTTTCTTGTATAGAGTACTCTAAATTATAGAGTATATGCGCCAGCCGTCAAGTGGCTACTAGAATTTGCTTTTAGAAGGGTTTTACCGCTGTAACATTCTGCCAGACAGTTTTGATTCTATTAAGGCCATCTGTACTTTTTGTTACTGATGTTACCGTTAAACCACTACTCTCTATGTGTTCAACCCACCAGTCTCTGCTCCTGAGGGTGAATAGTCTGGAATCATCAGCAGGCTGTACTTCCCTTTCGGTACAGATGGAAACAAAGAGGATACCACCTGGGTAGAGAGCTTCTGAAATACAATCAATCGTTCTCTCTATACCCGGCAGTGAAAGGTGCATAAGTGCAGCAATGGAGTATATGCCGTGGTACTTTGTGCCCATTTTCTTAATGCCATCAGGTAACCTGACCAGTTTCAGATGCTTTTGAAGCCCGGGGTGTAAAACAGCCGCCTGGGCAAGCATATTTTCGCTCCCGTCTGTTACAGTAAATGTTTTTAC
>JAGGYZ010000123.1 GCA_021162285.1 Candidatus Fermentibacteraceae bacterium | reverse complement strand
CTCCGGCACCGAAACCCCATGAATTCTTCATGCCCGCATCGGCATCAGCGACCTCCACCGCCTGTGTACCCGACCACCAGAAATCGGCGACGAACAGACTCATAAGTCTGTTGCCCGGCAGGTACCTGAGTCCGGCTCTGAGAACCATTGGAAGAGAAATGTCTGCTTCGAACGAATCCTCGCTTGTTGTCCAGCCCACTGGCTGTTCCACACCACCGGATATGGATACCCTGTTCAAGTTCACAAGGGCTGACCCTCGAACAACCATTCCGGAAATCTCCGTGTCCAGCTCAATTTCATAACTGGAAGCGGTGGGATCTACATATTGCATTCTCTGTTCAAGAGACCTTGTTCCGGTTACAAAACTGCCGCCAGCACCGATGGAAAACAATTCTCCCTGTGCCCATGCAGCGGAAAAACCGAAATCGTTGAGAACACCACTTATCTCCAGGGTTTCCTCTCCGACCTTAACGTAGTTGTCATCGTTCATAACCCTGCTGTAGGAGTACCCGAAAGTAGAGGCAGCTCTCCACCCGGCGGAGAAAGCCAGATCATTCCGCTTCCAGGAAACAGCAATTCCCCCGGGAAGCGGTTGAAAATTCTGGTTAAAGCTGTATTCCGATTCGCCTACAACTCCGCCAAAACTGTCGTAAACCCTTCTGGTTCTTTTTTCTATATCAAGCGCCACCGTTCCGGTGATTCCCACACTGAATCCCTCGGGAAACATTGACGCCATGGCGGGATTCTGCAGAACCGCCTGGGGAGAAATATCCGCGTATACGGTGTTACCCATACCGGCTGCTCCTGCTGAACCCAGAACTCCCTCATCTCCCAGCCACATTACCTCCGGCAGGCCGCCGGAGAGGGCCAGAAGGATAATCATTCCACCTGCTGTAATACCCATTTGTCCTCCTGCCTACCAGCGAATATCGAGCTGGCAGCGAATACCGTAATCGGTGATGTGGTCACCGAAATCTGTTACTGTTTCGTCCGGATCCCCCTGATAGTGATACTGATCGTCAGGGTCCGGCCTGTAAAATCCGTTGTGAGGGAAGAAAGTATCCTTCCTCAAAAACTTGAACCGAAGCTGAAGGTTGTCGGAAAGAGTGTTCTTCATGGTAACGTAGAACTTGGTTCCATCACCATCAAGGAAATCTATTCCTCTGTCTTCAAACTCCCACTGGCTCATTCCATTTGTAGTCCAGAATGTACTTCCTCCAAGAACAGAGAGTTCAGGTGTAAACTGGTGTTCCCACCGTGTTGCCAGGAATCCACCGCACATGTTCCTGTCATCTCCGTAGAGTGGGTTGGGAGTAAGTTCCACATTCCCGTACCGCAGCTCCAGGCTGAAGTAGTCATGACCGAATGGCAGGGAGAATGTCCGCAGAGTGAACTCCTGTGTTCGGGAATTACTTGGAACTATATCCTTGTGATTGAATTTGTCCTGGAACTTGTACTTGAGTCTGAACCTCACAGGCCACACCGGCCGGTACTCCACCTCACCCTGGAATCTGAGATTTTCCGTGTTGTACGCCAGATTCCTCCAGGTATCGAGATACACTTTGGTAAAGGTCACCTGACGACTCACCTGAAAACGGGTTTCAAGGTAAAGACCCTCCTCCGGTTTGGGAACGGGAAGGTCAGCCAGCTGGGAAGCCAGCGGATCATTCAGTCTGTACGGCTTTTCAAAAACCGTGTCGTCAAACCTGTGCTGCTCTGCAAATGCCCGGTTGTAGGGGTTCATGAAGTCCAGAGCATAGTTTCTGTACGAACCGGTCAGGTTGAACCAGTTGTTCTGCCAGCTTGCTGTGGTAATACTTGCCCAGGCTCCGTTGTCCTGTCTCACAGCCTCTACCTCTGCGCTCATGTTTCTGTAGACTGTCTGAGCAGCACCTGCGAAGTAGGTCTGCCGGTCTCCGGAAGGCATACCTGCGTACTCTGGACAATCCCAGGTGTATGTATCATTGGGTATGTCCAGGCCGGCAACTGCAGGATTCAGAGAGTCGCTGTACTGTATCTCAAGAGCTCCAATTCCGATTGCCGAACCCACTGGCAGAAAATCACCCATATCGTAAAAGGCATATCCTCCATAGGTGGTTTCAGTGAGAACACCACTGTATTCCTCAGGTCTGAACTCTCCCTGGTACAGAGCGTTGGGTGTTCCGTCGAGGTTGGTAATGGCATCTCTGGGTGTGAACGAACCGAAGGCATAACCCAGAACAGGTCCGGCCTCAAGCTGTGCTGCAGCTCCCATAAGGGCATTCTGTCTCGACGATGTGAGGTCAGGGGTCAGCCCCCATGTTCTGTAGGTGTCTCTGTACATCAGTTCATCAGAGTTGTCTATGAGAAGTCCCTGAGCAAGAGAAAGTCTGTAGTTACCTGCAACGACTTGTCTTACAAAACCATCGTCCTGGAAAGAGAAGTAGGCTTTCCCCAGGTCAAAGCGGCTGTTTACCGGAGTTTCAAGACCTGCAACAAGTTCGCTTCCCGCAAGGGAATTTACTCCTCTGGCAAGCCTTACTCCACCTCTGTATCTGTCGCCTGCACCGACTCTTATTCTGTGGCTGAAACCACTAATATCACGAGCCTGAAGAAGCTGCGCATACTCGGACTGAAGCCTGGTTATCAATTCAAGGCTGTCTATTGAAGTGGAAGACAGTTCCCTTCCGCCGTCAAGAATATCTGACATGGCGGATTTCATTTCTGAGATATGGCCATCCAGTCCGTCATCTGTTCCAGCCCGACCCTCTGCGTCATCGTATATGAAGCGGTAGCTGCCGAAGAAGTCCGTCGAGGAATAGTCCGGCTCACGGATGGATACATAATCCCTCATGTTGCGGTAACCGTAGTAGCGAAGGTTCTCAGTGCTTCTGAGAGATGAAACGGAAGACACAGGACCAAGACTTCTGAGCCTGCTGTCCACCGATGCAGCATCTATGAAACTCACCCTGTCAAGACTGCGCAGGTCCCACCATGAAACCCTGTTTACAGGCATGGGTCTCAGGAGAAGATCCTCCCAGTACTCAACTGCAGCATCACCGGGGCCGTCCTCCTGGGCAAGTCTTTCCATTACGTCAAGAATTCGCGGCGAAATCTCCGGCTGTGGAGCCGGAAGAACCAGCACATTGTGTTTGAGCCATTCCAGAGTAACCGGTGTGAACCCAGGGAGATCCACCACCTCGTATATGTTTTCCAGGCCTCCGACGCCCTGTATGTAGTTGTATAGAACAACAGCCTGTTCCGAAGTCAGTCCTTCCAGATCAAGCAGTTCCTCGTAAGAGGCGGAGTTAATATCCAACCCCGGGGGCACCGCGGCCAGCATCGAAGCAAGCAGCAGGCTAAAAATCATATGTCACCCCGATTGCATGAGAAAGGCTCAGCTCGGGATGTGTCTGTACAGAGTAAACGGTTTTAACACCTTTCACCACGGCAGAGAAACCTCCCGTAAACACTGCCGGGCCACTCATGGCTCCAGCGTAAACTGTAAGAGGTCCAAGAGGCAGAGCACCTCCGACTCTTACTCTGGTACCTCTGAAGTCTCTTGAAAGGGCAAATGCGGTAAAAAGGCCGGTGGCCGGCTCGTAGGCAATTCCCGCATCCATCTGCCTGTGCATGTACTCTTCCGAATCACCAATTCTGGATTCGAGAGGATTCTTTACAGATGCTGCAAATGCCCATCTGTCGTACATGGTTACCCGGAACCCTGCGTTCACTGAGAATGCCATTGAGCTTCCGTAACTGCTTACACCGTCACTGATACTCACCCGGGAAACAACAGGTTGCAGGCCGAATGAGAAGTCTCGGGTGAGTTTTCCTGCTATTGTTGCGGCCAGAACCTGCTCGTTGTAAAGATCGCCACCGAACCATCTTGCGCTTCCTGCAAGGCTCCAGTTCTGTGTGATTGGAGCACCGCCATCAAGACCTGCAGTGGTAAAATCAAATGAGGAGTAAGGCATTTTGCCGGAAACTGTAACACCGGCGGAACCCAGGGAAGCCACTGATGCCGGATTCCACAGTACGCCTTCAAGCCCGTCTAAAACAACTCCCGTTCCACCCATTGCCATGGCCGGGATACCCATTTCGATCTCTTCGAAAGAAGCATAAACAGGTAGTGCAAGAAACAGAAGGGCTGCTGTCAGTATTGTTTTCATGTAATCCCTCCTATTCCAGCGGTGCCGCGATTACCACGGTCTCTGTTGTTGTAAGTCTGTCTCCTTCTGAAGACATACCTTCCAGCATAAGAATGTACTGTCCCATGGGTAGAAACTCGTTCCAGTCATCCCTTCCATCCCAGTTGAAAATATCCCCGGCAGGAGAATTAGCTGCCAGATGCGCAAGGTCCCTTCCGACGCGGTCGTAAACAGTCAGATTGAAGTGAACACCCTGAGGTCCGCCGTATTCTATCTGCATTGTCTCGCCTCTGGCGGGAGCAAAAGGATTTCCGGATACATCAAGATGGAAGTAGTCTCCAACAGAAGGGTTAAAGATAATCAGATCACTCTGGTACCTGGGAAGCAGCTGGTAACCTGAATCATACGGCTCTGTGGAATCATACTGCCCGCCAATTCCAATCATAAACATTCTGTTACCTGCCGAAACTGAGGAAACATCAATTCCCGTTGTTTCGTTTACCCTTACAGGAATAATCGTCTGGCCGTTCCAGACATCGAAGTTGTATCCACCACCGGCACTGGAAGGGTCGGTGGCAACTGTTACCCACTGGGTAAGACCCTGATCACCTGCAGCAACAAGCATTCCCTCCAGAACCTCGGAAACCGGTTGATTTCTCACCAGTTGGATCGGTGCCGGAATACCGGGGTTTCCTACATAACTGTAATCATCAACAGAAGCCGGAGAAATCTCTGTAAGGCCGTTGTAGGCTTTTATCTCTCCTGTAAGCTCCCATTCCTCTCCCGGACTCATGTTCCCGGGAGCCTCGTAGGCATACACATTTATACCAGCTGTGGCATCCTGCATGTAAAAACTGTACCCGCTGGTGGAAAACAGTGTTGTTTCGCAGGTTACAATTCCACTTATGGTAACGGTTTCACCAAGCAGGTCGGGGATGCCGTCTCCGTCGCTGTCCACCCTGGCTTCCGCTATGGTGAGAACCTGAGCGCCGGCAGAACTGCAGAAGCTGCACAACACCATCACCGGCAACAGAACCTTGATCATCATTCCTCCCAATCCGGTGCCGGCATCATTCAAACAAAAACGGCGTGGTTATCTGTTCTTCTGTGACACTAGCGACCTGTTCTTATTTCCGCATCTGCCAGATCTGCTGCCCTTGACAGAGCATCCTCCGGCGTCATTCTACCGTACAACACTATTTCTATTGATTCAGAAAGAAAAGTTCTGCCATCGTACCAGGCAGTGATCTGAGGCTCAAACACCGCATAGTGAAGTTGATCAAGAACAGCCTCAAGCCCGGGATATTCTTCGATCTTTGCAAGAACTTCCGGCTCTTCAAGGCTTGATACTCTTGCAGGCAGATAGCCGCTCCCGGCAAACCATCTTGCCTGAATGTCCGGGCGGGTAAACCATTTGATAAACTCCCACCCGGCTTCCACCACCCTGGGATCGTCGTTTTGAAAAAGGATAACATTGGTTCCGGAGATATAAACAGCCTGCTCCCGGCCGGCAGGAAGTGGAGCGGTTCCAATTGTGAAAGTGGACAGACCGCTTTCACGCCTTCTCTGCATGTCGCGGATCATGAATGCAAGGCTTGTTACTGAACCCTGAACCTGCCCCACACGACCCTCGGCAAAACCCTTCTGATGATCGTAACCTGTAGTCAGATAGGCGGTGGAGTCTTCGTAGAGAAGAGTGGTCAGATAGTTAAGAGCCTGTATACCCTCGGGAGAATTGAACGCTGTCTCAGTTGAATCTTCGTTCAGCAGGGAACCGCCAGCCTGAGCAAGAAGACACTCAAAGCTCCACACGGAGGTTCCGAAAGCTGTTCCCCGTCTGTCCTCTGCATCCAGATAGTCACCGTCGCCGTTTCCGTCCAGGGTAAGAATCTTCAGCAGTTCCCTCTGTTCTTCCCAGGTGGTTGCAGGAACAACGCCCAGACTATCAAAAAGGTCCACATTGTAGTAAATAAGAGGTACACTTTTGTTGAAGGGGAAACTGTAAACCCTTCCATCAAAGGTGTTGTTAGCCTTAAATACAGGGAAGAAGTCATTCCACATCTCTTCAGTGTAGGAAGAATCGGCATCCATAAGAGAATCCAGAGGTACCAGGGCACCACCTCTGATAAGCTGGGCAGTCCATGTTTCGTAGGCCTGAGCCATCCCGGGAGGAGAATCGGCCATAACTCCAGCCATTATCTTCTGGCTCAAGGCACTGTAGTTGCCCATGCACACAGGCAGAATCTCAATGTTTTCGTGGGTTGAGTTAAACTCGGCTATAAGAGAATCTTCAAGCACATCACCAAGAGGGCCGCCCATCGCGTGCCAGAACACCACCTGTACCGGTCCGTCAGGATCAGTGTTCCCGGAACAGGCGGTAACCAGAAACACAAAAACCGCCAGAACCACAACCTGGTACTTCAGAACCACCTCCTTGAATGATGAGTAAGCCGGAAGTTAACACATAATATAAGACCAGACACTGAACAGGGAATAGCTTGCAGAAACAGAGTTTTTTCAGAACGCTTTACAGGAGAACCCTGCATGAATACACATCTTTGCACAACAGAACCAAATGGCTATAATCCCGGGGCAGTATAACTGCGGATAAAATATTGCTCCGGGGGTGTAAAATGTTTTGCACCGTCCCGGGCAGTGCCAATCAGGAGGGTATTGATGAAAAAGTTTGCTCTTGCTCTTGCAGCAATTTTTGTGCTTGCTATTGCCTGCGGCGGTGGCGGAACACCAGACCAGGTTGTTCAGAAGTTTCTGGACGCCTGGAACAGTGCTGACGGTGACGGCGTTGTAGGTTGTATGTCATCAGATGGTATTGCAGAACTCGGCGGATACATTGAACTTCTCAAGG
>JAGGYZ010000112.1 GCA_021162285.1 Candidatus Fermentibacteraceae bacterium | reverse complement strand
GAACCTCAGTGATGCCGGTGGACAAGCTGTGCCTGCCGGAATCTACCATATACGTCTCAACACACCTGAGTTTTCGGAGGTGAAAGCGGTGATGGTTCTCCGGTAATCAGGTTTTCAGCTGCACGGGAGGGGAACGGCCCCCTCCCGTTTTACACTGTTTGAATCTGTTTGAGGCTGCACAGTATACAAGGATCAGAGTAGGTTTACTTGAAAATATTTTATGCTGCTGTTCTTGTGTTAATGTTGCCTTACAGTGTTGTTGCGTACCCCTTTATGGTCGGTGCCAGACTGTCCACGCCGCAGATTGCGTCTGTTTCTCTTACCTGTAGCCGTCATCTGTGTGGTTTTTCCAGGTTGAACCAGGTGTTGGCGGCTGTAAAGCTGCGCTGGGTCTGGGAGGAAGCTTTGGCTATGTCTTCGGCATGTCTCTAAAAAGCTCACTTCTGTACACATGGGGAAAAACAGCAGGCCATGTGGAAACCGGTCAGACCTACGCCGGGGGAGAAGGTGTGCTGATGATCACAGGAATGAATGTTTCCTTCGGACTAGACGGGCACATTGCAGGTGATAAACCGGACAAAGACATGCTGGTATCAATAGGAGTCGGTGTGGGTTTTTAACACGCAGTGCCCTGTATCTGTTTGAACAGTCATCGCTGGTAGATTGAAAGTTCCCTTTGTCTTCTTTCGTCGTCTTTGTCGGTAACAGACTCAACTGCTTCGATGCTCTTTATGTAGTCTTCCGGCATTCTGTTTTCAATTGCCCCTTCGAGAACATGTTTTTTATACCAGTGATAGGGTTTCAGCTCCGGGTTGATGCTTGTGGCGTAGTAAGTGCATGCCTTTACCTGTCTGCCGTCAATGGCTACTGAAACTGTTTTAAGATCGTAGCCAGAGCCAAGACCTTCTATCACGTCAAGAATTGACTTCTGAGACTCTTCAAGGTCGTATAGCACGCCCAGTACAAAATCTTCAGGCTGTCCTGTTTCCTGGATGTCACACTTGGCACTGCCGTCAAGAATACTGGGTTTGTGAAACCGCAGCCGGTGCCCGTTCAGAACGGCCACACCGATCTTCTCTGCTTTGATTCTCTGGAGAAGACGCTTCTCAGACATGTTGGATCCGAAAGAAAAGTAAAGCACTTGCCCCTCTTTACTGAACAACCCCATTGTCAAGAGCTGTAGAATGCCTTGTTAACTAAGTATTATATCATGTAACAGTGACACTGGCAACCAGTCTTCCTGTGCTACTTTATTAGCGTCCCGGCTGTTTGTCCTGTACAGAAGTGACATCCCGACCCGATTTGGTTAAATTGCTAAAATATGGAGGTGCAAATGATTCAAAGGGGAGTGGTACAGGAGATCGTTAACGGGGAAGCAAAGGTTGCTGTTGGAGGCGGTTCCGGCTGCGATGTGTGTGCTGCGAAAGACAGCTGTGTGGCAATTACAGGTACACGGCCTGAGGAAAAAATAATAACCACCGGAACACTGCCGGGAATCTCAGCTGGTGACATCGTCGAGCTTGAACTGCCGATAGCAGCTACCCTGCAGATCATCTTCGTCACACTGGTGCTGCCGGTTATTCTGCTGATTGCCGGTTACTTTATCATGCTTGAAGGCGGTCCGATGTATGGAGCAACAGGTGCATTTGCAGGTCTTGTGGCTGGTCTGATAATTGCAGTTTCAGCAAACAGAACAGTGGGAAAACGGCCCTCCTACAGGATGAGAATTGCGAAAATCGTGGCAAAATGCACCGAAAAGGAAGTGGTGGAGTGAAACAGCTTGTGCAGAGAACAGTTGATATTCTCCGGGGTAGAGGAGTCGATTACGGTGAAGTCAGAGCTGAACTGATCAGAACAGAAAATACCGATTTCAGGAACGCAAGGCTTGATGACTGCAGAACTGTTGAAACACAGGGTATCGGAATCCGCGTGATTGTAAACGGCAGCTGGGGTTTTGCCGCCTGTACCGGTCTGGACAGAGACGACATAGAGTCTGCTGCCACAAGAGCCGTTGATATAGCCAGGGCAGCCGGTGGAAGGGGAAAGGTTGAACTGGCAGCTCTTGATATACAGCAGGGTACTTACTCCGGCCCGTGCAGTAAAGACCCGTTCGAAGTTTCCAGAGAAGATAAAATATCCCTGCTCCAGAAAGCTTCAGACGATATGATGAAGGATCCCAGAATCAAAAACAGCTATGCGCAGCTGTGGTTTGAGAAAAGGAACAGAGTTATCGGAACAACCCGGGGCGACCTGATTGAAACGGATTTAGTGTTTTCACAACCGACACTTACGGCAACGGCAGTTGCAGGTGGTGACGCCCAGAGCCGAAGTATGCAGGACGGTGCCAGAATAGCAGGGTGGGAGTGGATTGAACAGTCCGGTATTGGCTCATGGGGAGAGAAGGCTCGTGAAGAGGCTTTGATGAAAGTTCTAGCGGAAGAAAGCCCGTCAGGCAGGATGGATCTGCTTCTCGACGGTCTTCACCTGAGCCTTACAATGCACGAGTCTGTGGGGCACCCTACAGAAAGTGACAGAGCACTTGGCTGGGAAGCGAATATGGCAGGAAGAACTTTTGTTAAACTCTCCGATCAGAGTAGTCTTCACTACGGTTCCAGCCTTGTCAATTTCCTTGCAGACAACACACTGCCCTACGGAGTAGCAACCTGGGGATGGGACGATGACCTGGTTCCCGGACAGAAATGGTACACTGTAAAGAACGGTATTTTTCAGGAATTCGGCTCAGTCCGTGAAACTGCTCTTCTAATAGGAAAGCAGGCAAGCAGAGGCTGCTGCAGAGCAATGGATACCCAGTGTTTCCCGATCAACAGGCAACCCAATTTTTACCTTGAACCGCCGGATAATGGTGTGACACCGGAAGAACTGGCATCAGACATTGAGCACGGTATATGGATTGAAGGCAGAGGATCGTTCTCCATCGACCAGCGCCGTGAGAATTTCCAGTTCGGTGGAGATCTGTTCTGGGAGATAAAGAACGGAAAGAAAACAAGACCCCTCAAAAAGGTGATTTACAGAAGCAGAACACCGGAGTTCTGGGGTTCCCTGGACGGTATTGCAGACAGGAAGTTTTTTAAAACCATGGGGTTGCTTACCTGTGGAAAGGGGGAACCGGGGCAGTCTGCCAGAATGACCCATGGTGCAAGCTACAGCCGGTTCCGGGGCATTGAGGTTGGAGGTGGCAGGTAATGACAAAACAGGAAATGCTTGCGTTTGTTCAGGCGGCAGTTGAAGCATCCGGAACCATCGATTCCGTTGCAGTTCTTACCGAGAACAGGAATGCCGCTGTCCGGTTCGGTCAGAACAGGATAACCCAGAATATGGATGTCTTTAGAAGAGAGTTGCAGCTTACAGTTGGAGACGGGAAGAAACAGGCGACTGTTACCTCGCAGCGAATAGACCTGAGTGCTCTTGCAGAAATAGCTTCAGAGGCCAGGAGCCTGCTGAATACTTCCACCCCTGACCCTGAATACATGCCGCCAGTAGAGGGGGGGCAGGTTTACCCGATTATCGACGAAGCCTGGGATGAGTTTACAGCGGGATGCCCTGCTGCTCCAAGAATGGAGACTGTGGGGAAACTCATTGATACAGCCGGGGAAAACAACATGAAAACTGCAGGAATCTGCTGGATGCTGAACAACCAGACAGCTGTTGCAACATCAACCGGAAACCTTGCTGCACACAGATACACATCTGCCGGGCTTTCCTTTACAATGGACAGGGGGCTTGCTTCAAGCAGAACCTTTCTCAAGGGAACAGCATGGGCAGAGCTGGAAGTTGATCCGGAGATACAGAAGGTGGTTGAACAGGTAAAAATGGATGAGAACGCCACAGATGTGCCTCCCGGCGACTACAAGTTGATCCTGGAACCCCAGGCAACCTGGAATCTGCTGATGTTTCTTCCCTGGATAATGAGTGCACGTCTGGCCGACGAGGGTACCAGTGTTTTCAGCGGTATGGAGGGGAAAAAAATCACCGGTGAAAACTTCAGTTTGTCTTCCTCCCTCTACGGCACACCGCCGGCAATACCTTTCAACACAGAAGGGTTGCCTTCAAGGGATGTAGTGTGGATTGAAAAAGGTGTATTGAAGAACCTTCCCTGCGACAGATTCACAGCGCAAAAAACAGGTAGACCGCCACTGTTCGTTCCTGAAACCATGGGCATGGCCGGCGGAGAGGGTTCTGTTGAAGACCTTGTTGCAGGGGTGGACAGGGGAATACTGATCAGAAGATTCTGGTATATCAGGTTCGTCGATCAAAAAACTCTCAAGCTCACAGGAATGACACGGGACGGGGTATTCCTTGTGGAGAACGGGAAGATAGTAAAGCCGCTTAAGGATTTCCGGTGGAACTGGCGTCCTCTCGAGCTGTTCTCCAGGATTCTGAATGTTGGTAAACCTGTGCAGCAGGCAGCAGGAATGATACCACCAGTGGTTATAGCAGAGCAGCACTACCCTTTCACGGACTAGGAGGGTTCAAGTGAAATACCTGGCGCTGAGTCTTGCCGGTTTGTGGCTGATTGCTGTTATCGCAATTATTGTTGACTCTGTCTTCCTGCATGTGGGGGCGAAAATGGCCGGGATCCGCAGGGCTACTTTCGGCAGGGCTGTAAAGGCATCTATTGCCTGTTCCCTTTCAACACTGCTGCTTGCCCTGATTTTCTCATGGGTTCCAGTTGGTGGCACTGCAGTTGGTTTTCTTATTGGGCTGGGTCTTACAATTGTGGTTCTGCAGGCCTCCTACAGTACCGGTTTCGGGAAGGCTTTTCTACTCTGGATTTTTAATGTTGTTGCCCAGATCATTGCAGTTGTGGCGGGAACATTTCTGCTTACAGGAATATTTTCTCTTACAGGCTGAAAGAAACTACCACTGGAATCTGACGCCGAAGCTGGTCTCTCCTTCAAGGGGTCTTATTGGCTGTGTGTCGTGGAGGTGGTGCCTGAAGAACACTACGATGTCGCCGCTGTCCCAGTGGTGCCTGCCGTATATCTCACTGGAAAACCTGCTGCTTGAACCACCGTCGAGGTGAAAGTACACATCGGAGTGCAGGATTGTTCCGTAGACCATATCTCCTTCTGCCAGAAGAGGATAGTTAACATTTCCATGCAGTGACCAGTCAAAGATATGACCCTTCTGGAATGTGGCTCCTTTTGGCCGGTAGATGCCTGCGCTGACACGATATTCAGGCACAGCTCCTGCCGGAAGGAAGCCCTGATGGAGGTCTGCAGTCAGATGATTTTCGACACCCAGTTTCAGGTTGTTCATGTACTGACCGCTGGTGTCTGCCATATCGATGTTGTGAAAACACTCGTGGTCGGTAAACAGGGAGAACACAAGGTTTCTGTAGTCCACCCCGAAGAAGCCGCGGATGTTCCAGTGCCCCCCGTACACATTGAACGCGATATCGGATTCCTTGCTGCTGGTTCCCATGTAGGTATCGATGGAAAGCCCCACACCGAACGTAACAGGACCATATTTTACCATGGTTACTTCATCTGCTATTTCAGTGTATATGAACTGATCTTCATCCGGCTGAAAAAATATCCTGGGTTCAAGAAAGCCGTGATTGCTTCCTGGAAAGGACAGGCTCCAGCCGGATGCAAGAACAAGAATCAGCAGAGACATCAGGCGTCTTTCTCGATTCCCATGTGCCGTTTCAGCCCTTCGATAAGGTATGGTTCCGGCTGAGAGCCTTCAACTGCGAATGTTTCATTTATCACAGTTCTGGGAACACCCTGAACCTGGTACTTCATGGAGAGTTCCTGAAACTCGTTAGCCTCAATACCTTCGGCTACTACCCTGTCAGAGTAGCCAGCCAGACGATGGGCAAGAACCACTGACTGAGGGCAGTGGGGGCATGAAGGTGTTACGAACACTCTGATGTGAAGGTCTTCTTGAAGGTTGTCCAGAAAGGCCATTGTCTCATCGGAAAGAGTCTGTTCATCCCTGCCGGTATCTATGATTCCCGTAAGCAGGCTGCTGAACTCGTATCCCGATGGAATTCCTTTGAACAGAACGCGTCCGGAATCTCCGATGCTCAATGATGGAAGCATCTGATCTTTGTCGGTTGATTCCACAACCTCAACAGTGAGTCTTGATGAAAGCTCGTTGAGTTCGTTGAGTATTGTTTCAGTATCACATTTTCCTGGTGCTCTTGTAAGAGTTACCTTGACATCCTTTGTCATGAGATCAAAGTGTCCTCTTATGGCTTTCCTGTCTTCTTCCGACAGTAACGGCATTACTACCTCTCTCTATTCTTCGTTCTCAAGCAGCTCGAATATGGCGGCAGAGGCTCTTGCCCCTTCAGATACTGCCGTAACCACCTGCCTGAAACCGTTGTTCGTTACATCTCCAGCAGCAAATACCCTGGGATTTGAAGTTCCCACAATGTTTCTGGTAACAACTGCCTTTTTCCCGTCAAGATCCACCAGAGATTTGAAAGGTTCCGTGGCGGGCACTGTGCCTACATACAGAAAAACACCGTTTGTTTCTATGTGTTTTCTGCCCTCGGGTGTGTCGAGGATAACTCCTGTTACCCCTTGATCATCCCCTGTAACCTCGACCAGATGGGAATTCCACCAGGTGGTTACCTTCTCGTGCTCAACAAGCTTTTTTGCCAGATAGGGCTCAGCGCGGAGCTTGTCTCTGCGATGAACAAGACCAAGTTCAGAGACTACATGTGTCAGGTGGAGGGCTTCCTTAACTGCACTGTCACCGCCTCCGACTACTATTGCTTTTTTACCTTTGAAGAAAGGTGCATCACAGGTGGCACAGAAACTTACGCCTCTGCCGTAGTACTTTTCCTCTCCAGGTACACCAAGTGTTGCCGGAGCAGCTCCTGTAGCAATAATAAGATAGTCTGATGTGTACTGTCCCAGGTCTGTTTTTATCAAAATCTTCCCGTTTTTTTCCTCTGCACTTTCAACAGTTTCCATAACGAAAACAGCTCCGGCAGCAGTTGCCTGCTGTTTCATGGCGTTTGTAAGGTCTGAGCCGGCTACAGAGCTGAAACCGGGGTAGTTTTCTATTTCTGCTGTGAGAGCTGCCTGCCCGCCTGGCTGCCAGCTTTCCACGACAAGATGTTTTATGCCGTACCGGGCGGCATAAATAGCAGCGGAAAGGGCGGCGGGACCGCCGCCTGCTATAACAAGCTGGTAGGAGTTTTCACTGCTCCCGGCCCCGCTGTTTACTGCGCCGATTTCGATCTTGAAACTCATCAGCCCAGTGTTCCAACTGCCAGAGCTTCAAGATCTCTCTTCAGTGAAGCCTTGTCTCTGAATCCTACCATTCTGTCAACTTCTTTGCCTCCGTGAAAGATGATCATTGTAGGTACCCCCCGGATACCGAACTGATTGGCAGTTGCGGGGTCTCTATCTATGTCCACGGTCATGAAATTTACCCTGTCATTAAGCTCTGTGGTAAGTTTGTCCAGTACCGGGTGAAGCATCTTGCAGGGAGCGCACCAGTCGGCGCTGAAATCTACAAGAGTAAGTTTGTCTGTTCCTTTTGTTTCCTGTGGAATAGTGCTTCCAGGGATCAGTCTCATTGTCATTTCCTTTCGTTTAAATTAACTTTTCCAAACGGTAGACAGAGTAGCATATTAAATGCCTATTCTATAATCATGTCCAGCAATCAAATACGCAGATTGTTTCTTCAATGTGTGCCAAATGGTCAATCTTTGCCGCACTTTGCTTGTCTACCATACTGGTGTATTATGTATAGTTCCAGAGAGCATCCTGGAAACAAACAGAAATGGAGGGGTGTATGAAGGCGATTTTTGTGCTTGCGCTGATTTCCGGAACGGTGATGGCATTCGGTGTTCCCGGTGTACCGGATGTGCCTGAAACGGAGATACCGGAATTCGAGATTCCCGGAATGGAGCTTCTTGATGAAGTTCAGGTTAAACTGGATGGTCTTGTAAGTGAAACAGACTCTCTGAGAACCCTTATTCCCGATCTGGCCGTTCTGGACGAACTTTCTGTGAAGCTGGAAGAACTGCGGGATACAGATCCCGAGCTGGAATCTCTTCAGGCAGAAGTTGATGCTTTAAGAGATGAACTCGTAGGAGCCAGGGCGGAAATTCAGGCGATATCAGACAATCTGGATTCGGAACTCGAGTCGGTCAGTGCTGTAGTAGACCAGTTCACAGCAGGTCTGCCAGACTGATACACAGCTGTTCGCAGGAGGGCCGGACAATCTGTCCGGCCCTCAGTGTTAGTAGGCTCCTGAACCGTTAATAACAGCCGGAAGAGTGAGCATAAGAATGGCAAAATCCATCCAGATTGACCAGTTGTCAACATAGTACAGGTCGAGCTTAACCATTTCGTCGAACCCCAGGCTGCTTCTGCCGGAAATCTGCCATACACCTGTTACTCCCGGAATAGTGTGGAGCCGTTTAAAATCTCTTCTGCTGTATTCCTCCACCTCCTCCGGTAGAGGCGGGCGCGGTCCGACCAGGCTCATTTTCCCGGTGATGACATTGAAAAGCTGAGGCAATTCATCAATTGACCATCT
>JAGGYZ010000302.1 GCA_021162285.1 Candidatus Fermentibacteraceae bacterium | reverse complement strand
GGGCTCCCCGGAGAATGAACTGGGGGTCTCTGCTCATCCAGCCGTCAACACATATCCACGGATCGGCAATACCCACACCGGTTGTATCTCCCGGGCCGGCAATCTGCAGGAAAGCCGGCAGAATAAAGCTGATGGTATGGCTGGGAGTAAGCCCGTACCTGCGTGCCTACAGAAACCTTACGACTCCGTATCCTTTGCGGTGATTGTAAAGGCTGTCAAAACCAAGTGTGTCTGTTTCCCAGTACTGGCTGAATCCGAAATAACCGAGACTCAGATCGCCCGATGCTCCTGTAACAGGAAGAACTTCCCCGAGGTAACTGTATCCAAGGGGATCCCAGGCAAGGGCTATTGCTGTAAATAACACAAGTATAAACGAAGTTGTTCTCATCAATCAATTCCTCTCTTTTCACTGCAGAATTCTGAAACCCCGGGGACAGCGTACAGTGAAATCTCTGCTTACCACTTTCAGTTTATCAACAATTGCAGATACCGGTCCTTCAGCACACAGGCGAAGCATTTCTTCCACAGCATCTGTTGCTCCGCAGAAAACGGCATCCACAGACCCGTCCGCGTTGTTGGACACCTGCCCATGAACACCCAGCCCAAGAGCCTTCTGCCTGGTCCAGTACCGAAAGCCAACACCCTGCACTGTTCCGGTTACCGTTAAACACACCCTAATATAGCCCTCTGTGTCCTGCATAATTACTGTCTTATAGAACCGTATTCCCCGCAGGTCAAGCCAAAACACCCGCAGGTTGACCACCATGCACAATGTTGGCATTGTTGGCAGTGTGGTTTGTGCGTTTTTCTTTTCAAAAAGGAGGGGTTCAATTGAAAAGAACCATCCCTGTTCTTCTCGCTGTGTTCGTTTCCATTTCTTCAGCTGCTCCGTCGATCTGGGGTGTTCCCGGCCTTTTTCGGGTAAACAGTGCTATTCCCCTCGGCTTTAATGAAATGTCGTTCAACCTCGGAGTATCGTACTGGACTGCAGCAAACGACTATTTGAATTTAGTCTATCACAGCCATTTCCTTCCCCAGACACTTCTTTTCCCGGAAGTCACCGAGACTGAGCACACAGGCCAGGGAAGGCTCAGCCTTGCCTACGGCGTATGGGACTACATTGATGTGTCAGCCAGCGCAACCTACTCCGGTACATCCTACGAGAGAGATTTCTACGAAGAGCGCTCCACAGGACACTGGGAGGAAATCCAGGGGTTTGAAGGTATAAACATCGGTATTCACGGCGGGTACAACCCTATTCCGACTCTGGAAGATGTAGTGTGGTTCGGGGGAGACCTGCGCCTTGGTTTCTCTCCTGCAGATACCATGTTCCTGCACTGTCTTGATGATCCGGACGGTATATGGCACACAGGCCAGATCATAAGCACCGCAAGAAAACCCTTTACCACCACAGGTAACGGCAGTTTTGCAACGGATCTTCTGATCACCGGTGACTTTGGGCGGTGGCTGCCAATGGCTGCTGTAAAAGCGCACCTTAACTTTGGTTACAGCAAATACACACAGAATTACAACTTCACTGACTTCCGTGTATCTCCGGATTCCGTAGGCTGGATCTATTCCGACTCTACAGAGGTTGCTCTGGAAGTGTCAGACGGTGTGTTCAACTTCGGTTTCGGTGTTGAAGTGCCAACCCCATATGCCGACATTTTTCTGGAATACACAAACCAGAAGCTCCTTGACAGAGACAACGCAAGTATTTCCTACTTTACCCCGGGAATTAGATTCAAAAACAATTCAGGCACTTTTGTAGATATCACTTTCGATCTGAGCACCAGCAGTTTTGACCCTCTGTACTACGATCTGGGTCACGACATGTATCAGGACGGAGAGGTTACCGCACAGCAGCGTGCTGAAAGAGCACCTCTTCCAACAGGCGGGGTTTTTGACTGGGGCGTGGGACTTGCTGTTGGTTTCTCCTCAGACATGATGGGAAAAGATGAGCCATCAAACATGGCTTCGCTCAGCGGAACAGTGACTGACTCCCTCACAGGCGAGGCTGTTTTCTCCACGATTACTTTTCCCGGCGTAGCCATCGCAAATGTAACCAGTGATGAAACAACCGGTTTCTACACCCACAGAATTCCCGCAGGGGAAGTTCCAGTTACAGTGGTTGCACCCGGCTACCGAGAAGCAAGTGCCATAGTCGTTATCGGGCGAAACCAGAGTGTTACCCTTGACTTTACACTGGTCCCTAACCTCGGTACACTCAGCGGATCTGTAAAAGATGGAGAAGGAAGACCGATTGCCAATGCAACGATTACAGTAGGCACGACAACACCTGTTACCGTGACAACCAGCTCTGTCGGTATTTATTCCGCAGAGGTTGAAGCAGGTACATGGCCGGTAGCAGTACAGGCCGACGGCTACATCTCTGATAACCGAACCACAACGGTTATCGCCAACGAAACTGCAAGTGTATCTTTCACTCTCCGTGCAGCCCTCAGAGCCGGTGATGTCATGAGTTTTGACAACATCTACTTTGCATCCGGCAGCGCTAACCTCAAACCCGAGAGCTATTCAATACTTGACAGTGTAGCCATTCTTCTCCGCGATAACCCTTCGGCCAGAATACAGATAGCCGGTCACACCGACAGTGACGGCGGCGAGAGCTCCAACCAGACTCTAAGCGAAAACCGTGCCCATTCGGTGTATCAGTACCTTGTAAGCAAGGGTATTGCCGGTAACAGAATGACAACCATTGGTCATGGTGAGGCCAACCCCATCGTTCCCAACGACTCTGCAGCCAACAAAGCCAGAAACCGGAGAATAGAGTTTACCGTTCTCAGTATCTGACACTGTTCCGTCTATAGAAAGAGCCCGGTATTGACCGGGCTCTTTCTTTTGCAGCAAAGTTTTGTGTTCAGGACTCGGCAAGAATATTGTGCACAATCTCGGCCAGCGTCTGCAATGCGAAAGGCTTCTGTATGAAAAGCATACCTTTCTCTGTAACATTTGGAGTAATAATAATATCGGCAGTGTATCCTGACATAAACAGACACTTCATGTATGGCCTTATTTTTTTCGCCTTTTCCGCCAGTTCCTTTCCGTTCATCTGAGGCATTACAAGATCGGTGAGCAACAGATGGATACTGCCGGTGTGGGTACGTAATATCTCCAGAGCTTCTTCCGGAAGACTGGCAGGAACAACACGGTACCCCAGACCTTCCAGCATCGCGAGCGTCATTTCCAGTACAGCTTTCTCGTCTTCCACCAGCAGCACGATTTCACCATTACCCATTGGTATATCACCAGCAGATACAACTGGTACGTCAACCACTCCCGTTTCTGATCTCGGCAGGTATATACTCACAGAGGTTCCCTGGTTCAGATCACTCCATACATCCACATAACCGCCGTTCTGTTTAACAATTCCATACACTGTGGCAAGTCCCAGACCTGTTCCCTTTCCCACGCCCTTTGTGGTAAAAAACGGTTCGAAAATATGCCCGAGAACATCCCCGTCCATACCGCTGCCACTGTCCATCACCGAGAGCTTCACATAATCCCCTGGAGAAATACCCTGATGAACTGTGCAGAAATCCGCGTCTACAGAGGCGTTCTCAGTTTTTATGGTGATGGTTCCTATTCCAGCGATTGCATCCCTGGCATTT
>JAGGYZ010000277.1 GCA_021162285.1 Candidatus Fermentibacteraceae bacterium | reverse complement strand
GAAATCAGAACGGCGGCAAATGCTGTTTCCGGTATCTTCGGGTTCCTCAGTTTCTGCAGAAGAGGTATGTCCGAAACAGCTTCCACCACCTGTTCCGGAATGTGCAGCCTGGTGGCGAGTTTTTCAATTCCAGTGTGTTCTGCGGAATCTGTCTCCCTTGAAGGAACTACACCCAGCAGATTCACTGCAATCACCACATCCGCCCCCATTTCTCTGCACTGTCGCACCGGCAGAGGGTTGACAACACCTCCGTCAAGATAGTTCGATTCTCCTATTTTCCACGGGGAAAGAATAGCCGGAATTGAAACGCTGGCTCTGAGAACATCAGAGAGTTTCCCCGATTTAAAAGTTACCTCATCACCGGTTTCAAGTACCACTGCATTTGCACAGAACTCCCTGGTGAGAGAGTCAACAGTGTACCCTTTGAACCAGCTTTCCAGCAGATTGTAAAGTTTAAGGCCCTGCAGAAATCCGCTTACCATGGGAAGCTCCGGGTCAAGCATTTCCCGCACCCCGGCCTTGTCCAGCTTTCTAAGCGATGTGTAGCAGTCCACATGCTGGTAAGTTGCCCACAGGGCACCTACCACTGCACCGATACTGGTACCGGCTACACAGTGAATGGGTATACCGCTTTTCTCCAGAGCAAACAGTGCGCCGAAGTGGGCGTATCCTCTGGCCCCACCGCCGCCGAGGGCTACTCCTACTTTTACCATTCGCCTGACCTGTTGGCCCACTTCACGCCGGTCACGCCAGGAAGTTCTCCAAGCAACTCCGCAGCCCTGAAGTCTGTAACGCGGCGTTTTGACCGGAGCACAAGGTTAAGCTCAATTCCACTGTCTGAGACCCTGAAAGTGGAGCTCTTTACATGAAGCCCTCTTGCTTTGAGAATCCGGGAACATTCTCCCTGAAAAAGCTCCAGAGGCTTTGGATCTGATTCCACAGTGAGTTTCCAGTAACTTGCCAGAGGAAGCTTGTCTTCAAGAACATCAAGAACCAGAAGAACCAGCAGCGCAGCAGCAGTGGCAATTCCGGCAAGGCTGTAGAAAGCAAAACCGCAGAGAACTCCAATCATAGCCACAAGCCATATACAGGCAGCAGTTGTAAGACCGCCCACGCCCTCTCTGTACTTTACGATTGTGCCTGCACCCAGAAAACCGATTCCGGTGATAACTCCTGCTATGATCCGCCCGGTATCGATGCTGATGCCAGGCAGAACCTGTTCGGCGTGAACACCTGCTATAACAGCCACAGCCGCCCCCAGCGAAACAAGTATATGAGTTCTCAAACCGGCAGGTCTTCCGTGAATCTGCCTTTCCAGACCTACTGTTCCTCCTGCTAAAAAAGCAGCCATCAATCTTAGTGCGGAATCTGCAACTGTCATGTCAGTTTCTCTCTTCCATCCTGTGAACCAGTGAGTATATCATTTCAAGAAGAGCTTCAGGTTTGTGAGGCTTGTGCAGATAGCCGGTGGAAGCTGCAACGATTAGATCTCTCACACCGTGGGGCGTGTCAAAACCTGAGGTAATTACAATTGCCATATCCGGTTTGCTTGTCTGGCAGTATCTGACAATTCCCAATGTGGGGGTACCGGGCATGTTGAGGTCAAGTACTGCAGCGTCATAGCTGTATTGTCTCAGCAATTCCATCGCGCTGTCTCCGTCTGTCACTTTTGTAACGGTCATTCCATTCTTCTCAAGGTAATCTGATACAGATCGAAGAACAATGTCCACATCATCAGCAACCAGAATTGAAAGACCCGGGGCATCGGGGTTTCTTACTATCCGATCGTAGACTTCCTCTTCACCGTTTGCGTGCTCATATCCGTCCAGCAGAAGACACAGAACAGTTTCACCGGATCCCCTTTCAAAAACAACACTGCCGTCAAGCTTGTTCAAGGCCTTGTATCCGTTGCCTACAGTGGCGCCGTACTGTCTTTCCACATCGGCAACAGAATAATTCCTGTTAGAAAGAATGTCTCTCAGAGCCACCGGCATGATATATCCATCGGAATACCTGATACATACCTTGTAACCAGGAGATACAGCATCGACAGTGTTTCCATATACAGGTACTCTGTTTGAAACATCTACTCTGATTCTGCCTTCACCATTCATTATCGCCATGGAATTCAACGCAAGCCCGTAGAAAAATTCTCTGAGAAGTTCCAAGTCAGCTTTGATCCACGCTCTGCAACTCCCGGTTACCTCTATTTCAACCCTCTCCGGAAGAATTTTCCTCAGAATTTCTGCTATAAGACCAATTTCATGGGAGAGATTTCCCAATCGTCTTTCTGCACCGCCTGTAATTGTGGTCTGCAGGTCATTGCACAGATCTGCCAGTTTCTCTGCAGAGTCAAGAACGGAATCAAATGATCCGTCTGCATCAGATGTTTCTAATTCTATTGATGCAACACCTATAATTCCGGATATATGATTGTTCATGTCGTGAATGAGTGACTTCACAAGATGGATCTTCACTTCACTTTCTGAATTGTCCGCAGCAGTGGCTGCAGATATTGCTCCAGCACCCATCAATTGATTGACACCGTCAACTCTGATCAGCAGCAGCAGCACTGCAGCTACAGTATCATCTTTGTAGAACGGATGCATTTCCATAACACAGTTCTTTCTGGAACCATCCATTAACTGCAATGTAATGTTTTTTACCGCCATTCCCTTCAACAAAGCAAGATTCTCGCCCCGAACATCTGCAGGAAGAACTGTAAGGGAAGCAATTGAAGTGTCGCGATAACTTTCTCCTGTTTCAAGAAGTTTTTCGCAGGATGGATTCATTGAAACTACTTCTCCATCTGGAAGAACTACCATAAAAGCGACTGCATTTGAACTCTGTATTCCGCGGTGAAGAGCACTGCTGTCACTTTCCTCTGAAGAGGGTGAAAGGTAACTCAGCATAGACAGTCTTCTTGTGCGTGATTCAATCAGAAGAGAGCCAGGTACAACTGCTATTATTATCATTATTATTAAAATTATAATCAGACTTGATGATAGTTTTCTGAGATTTTTAGTAGTCTCATTAATATATTCATACGATTCCAGCACAACAATCTCACCATTATCTGTTTTACCTGTTGATGTTTCAATAATGGTATCGCTGTAACCCAGTGACTCCACCGAAAGTCCCCGGTTGATTCTTGCCTGTATATATGTTCTATATTCGTCTTCATCGCCTATAACACGTATTATAGCGTTGTCCATTCCAGAAGGCAAAATAAAACCAGCTGTTCCTATGGAATCACGATAAACAGATGCACCAGTTTCCATTTCATATCTATTGATATTATCTATAATTTCTCTTATAGCATCGTGATATTCCGCTATTTCCTGCTTGTTACTCTGCTCTATAAGCCATTGAACGATAAGATATTCTGCGCCAATAACAACAGAAAACACGAAAAAAGCAAGAATGAAAGGTGCATATAACCTCTCGCCACCAGCGAACTTACTCTTTCCACTCAATGAATGCCCCCCTGAATATGGCTGAACTTGCTTGCATACAGTCTTAAAAGAATAACACCTTCTTTATTCATGCACAATGGCTAATAGCGCTTGACATTGTCATTGATGCAATTTATTATTGCTGAAGTGACGAGTTACAATAACAATAAGAAATGAGGTAACTGAATGATGAACTTTGTGGAAGATACCAGAAAACAGCTGGAAATTTCCGGCCGCAGTCCAAAAACTGCCAACAGTTATGTATCCCACCTTCGCCGTCTTGTGAACCACTTTGGAGAAAAAACAGGTGACCTTACAAAGAGCGATCTCAGAGACTATCTTGAGGATCTTGTAAGCGAGGGAAAATCTCTGTCTTACATCAACCAGGCCCAGAGTGCAATCAGGTATCTGTACTCTCAGGTTCTGAAAAAAGACAATCCTCTTCCAGGACCCGGCGTCATTGCAAAAAAAGTTCCTCTTCACGGTGTTTTTACACGCGACGAAATAGCAGAAGTCTTCCAGCATGTCCATGACCTGAAATACCGCCTGTCCCTGATGTTTATTTACTCCAGCGGCCTAAGAGTAAGTGAAACTGCCATACTCCGGCGGGAGCATGTGGATCTCGACAACAATATTATACACGTGTACAGCCCTGAAGGTAAATTCCTCCGAGACACCATTCTTGCAAAAACCACTGGAAGAATTCTCGGACAGTACCTTGATCTCAGGACCGATCCTTCACCCTATGTATTCCCGGGACGGGGAAGAACCAGCTTTGTTTCCGCCAGAACTATTCAGCGTGCATTTACCGATGCTCTTGCCGAGGCGGGAATCGACAAGAAGGCAACTCTTGGCTGGCTGCGACACAGCTTTGCAGTTCATCTTCTTGAGGACGGAACAGACAGAAAAATGGTGCAGAGACTTCTCGGTATTTCAACACCTTCTATGATCACACCGTATCTCAAACTTGCCAAAAACCGCACACACCTCAGGGTTCTCAGCCCACTGGACAGGTTCTAGTACAACTGTTATTGCAGGTGGGGGGCTTCAACAGCCCCCCTTTTCTTACAGTACGGTAACTTTCGTGTTTTCAGTGAAGCTTCCAGCACTTGCCCGAAGGATGTAAACTCCGGGATTCACAGGAACACCGGTTACAGACTGGGAGCCTGAGAACTGCCCCTGATAAACCATTCTTCCGCTTAGATCAAAACATTGAACTCTAACATCATCTTCCCGGAGAACGGAAAATAAAAGCATACCCTCCGACGGATTCACCGGACGAATCAGCTCTTCCTCCGGAGAGGAACCGCCTGTACCGGTTTCTGTGGAAGTCGCAAGTGCCCATGCATGAGTTGGAAGAGGAAGCTGATCCTGCAGTCCGGCAACAACTACAGGAGATAGATAGTCAAGCTGAACCACCGAGACATTGTAAACCCTTTCTGTAAAAGGCATCTCCCACACCAGGGCTCCAGTTAACGCGTTAACAAGACAAACAGACCTTCCGTTAACAGAACCTGAAGCAATGCACGGAACCGGCTGTCCCTGAAGAAGCACAGAATCTACCCACACCACAGACCATGTATCGGCACCGCTTGGATAGCTCCACAGAACTGATCCGTCTGCGCCTGAGAGGCACAGTATTCCACCGTCATCCGCTGCCAGGGCAACATCTCCGGTACCGTCGCCGTTAACGTCAGGACCGCCTTGTATGTCCATGTATGTACCGGCTCCATCGTAGTTCCAGATCGTTGAACCACCACCGTCGTAGCACTCTACTTTGCCATTGAAAGTACAGAATGCCGCAAGCGGCCATGTATCTGATCGATCAATCAGAGCAATAGCCATGCAGTCTCCGCCCGGGTCTTTCTGCCACAGCACGGTTCCCGAAAATCCGTCAACCAGCTGCGCAGGCTCTCCAGCATATCCGTTACCGCCTACAGCAAGCAGAATTTCAGCTACTCCATCAGCGTTAACATCAACAAAGGATTCAACATCCTCTCCTGCATCGGGAAGCCACAGTGTCCACAGGCTGTCTCCTGCCGCTCCGTCTATACATGCCAGAAGCCCTGTGTTGGAAGAACCTGAAGTGCCAAAACCGGCAGCACATTCAGGTACACCATCGCTGTTCATGTCAGGCAGAACGGTGCAGCAGTATCCCCAGCCTGTGTTGGAAGGCATAACCGAACATGCAGCCCATTCCCAGACGGTGGATCCGTCAGCGCCTGAGATCAGGTAAAGCGAACGACCTGGCGGGGCGTAACCTCCCGGCGTTGCCACAAGAAGCTCGCGTTTCCCGTCGCCGTTCATATCCGGAAACCATTTGAACCCCTCGTTTGAATAGATGCCGTTGTACTGATCGCTGGTCCAGATTGTTGAGCCATCAATTCCCGATACCACCCAGACGGTTGGCTCTCCGTCCCAGAAGTTTACACCGCAGGCAACATCGGAGATTCCGTCATCATCCAGGTCACCCATGTCTACAGAACAGTAAACGCCACCGCTTGTAACTGCAGACCACACAACATCAGGTTCTGCAAGAAGCAACACACACAAAATCAAACTCATGATACCGCCCTCTTTCGTACTTTACACCTGCAGCATGAAGTCAAGCAGTTTTACTGCAGATGCCGCTATTTCAACCTGCGTACGATCTCACACGCCTTCTCCGGAGTCAGCCTCACAAAGGGTTTTCCATTTACAAGCATAGCCGGAGCCTGGTCACAAAGACCTATACACGGAGTGGTCTCTATTGTTAAACGATTGTCTGCAGTTGTCTCAAAAGGCTCTACACCGAACTCATCAATCAGTGCCTGAAGAACCTCTCCCTGCCCGGCCATGGCGCAGCTGATGGTACTGCATATCCGAATGATGTTTCTTCCACGGGGTTTTGAACTGAAAAAGCTGTAAAAGCTTACAACACTGTAAACTTCTGCAGGAGTGATACCTGTGGTAGCTGCAATAGCATCAACTGCATCAGATGGAACATAGCCCAGCTCGTTGTTAACCCTTGTAATAATCTGAACAAGTCTCTCCCTGCCGTCACCTAATTCCAAAACGGCCTCAGAAACAATCTGTTTTGCGCTGCGTGTCAACTACACATCTCCCTTCCCCAGTACATCCCTGATTTGACGGATAAGCGTACCTGGAGAAACCGGTTTCTCCAGAAACCTGTTCACCGGGAAGTAGTCAGGGTGTTCCTCCGGCTTAAGCGAACGACCGGTTATCTCAGCCAGTGATGAAAGCATAACAACTGGAACATCACTGTTAAACCTGTTACGAATCTTTCTTACAATACTGAAACCCTCATCAACATTCTCCAGCACAAGGTCAAGAACAATGACATCGGCTTGTTCTGTCTGCAGCTTTTGAAACCCTTCAGCCTCAGTTGATGCCGGTATGACTTCAAGCCCCATTGAATCAAAGACAACACCGGCTGCTTTCACAAAATCGAAATCATCATCTATAAACAAAACTCTGATTTTCTCTGCCATAATCCGATTCCTTACTCTGCCCAGACAGAACTCCACTTTTCGTAATCCCGTGGTGTGTTCAGGTTGATAAACGACTCCAGAAAAGGGTCTGCCTTCCGCACCTCCTGCTCACTTATTTCGGTTACCGTTACAGAACTGTAAAAACCCGTTACTTTGCTGCCTCCGGCATCAAGATATCGTTGTATATTTTCTGCAGCAGAGCTGCTGTAAACTGCACACAGAGGTTCATGGTATCCCCTTACAACAGGCACCACAACATCACTGTCTGTTTCAATAACAAGGCGGCGAATCAACTGTTTCCTCACAAAAGGCATGTCACAGCCGATCACGAATACACGGGGGGTTTCTGCTGCCAGAACGCCGGAAAGAATTCCCACAAGAGGTGTTCTCTTCATGCGCACATCCTCAACAACTCTTGCATCGGTGCGGGTCAGTTCAAGACCTCTGCCGGCAACAATAACCTCGGTGAACATACCCCCAAGCCTGTTGATGATATGATCGGTAACTGTGCCTCCGGAAGCCGGCAGAAGGTATTTGGGAAAACCCATCCTGCTGGACTCGCCTCCGGCCAGAACAAGCAGTGACACATCTTTGAAAATCATAGTCCCAGCCGCCATCTGTTCGAGTACACATTCATCCGTTCTCCGCGGACAAAACCGCATAGACATATGCCAAACCTTTCAGCGTCTTTTACAGCCTTCGCCGTAGGTGCGGAAACGGCGGCAATAAACGGGAAACCTGCTGTTGCAGATTTCTTAACAAAAACCGAATGAACTCTTGAAGAAAGAACAACAACACACCTGCCTGCATCAATTCTATCCAGATACCCGCAGCCCACAGCTTTTTCAAACGCTGCAGAACGGCTTATATCTTCTGCAAGACAGCAGAGAGAATTCTGTGTACCTATAGCTGCAGAATGGGTTGCCCCTGTTTCTTTGAAAGTATCTCCGGCACCGGTAAACTCCTTTACCTGTCTGAAGATAACCTCTGGAGTAATGCGGTAATCCGACCTGACCGGCTGTGGTTCCGGCGGAGGTTCGCATTGGTCAACAACTGCATTCACAACCCCTCTGCCCTCGTGTATTACTACCGGTTGTTTCCCTGGTTTTATCAAACCCTCCGTATACAGGTATCCGTACATGAGCTCTGTAAGTCTGCCAGGAGAACACACCGAAGCAACAACCTCTCTACCGTTCAGCTTCAGTGTGAAGCCAGTCTCACCTGCCAGACTGTCTTCCCGCTGAAAAACTGTACCTGATTGAACTGTTGTTACAACTGCTATCTCCGAGAGTTGTGTCATACTCTGCTTACCTGGCATGCAGCTACTTTCAGCTCGGGTATTTTTGCCACAGGATCAAGAGAATCGTTTGTCAATACATTGGCAGCAGATTCCGCAAAATGGAACGGAACAAACACCGAGCCCTCGGCAACCATTTCCGTAGACTTTACCGTGGTTTCTATCTGCCCCCTTCTTGTTGCTATTCTTACAGGACCTCCGTCAACCAGACCCAGTCGGAGGACATCTTCAGGATGAATCTCCGCATAAGCCCCACTGACAAATTCGTTCAGGGCATCCACTCTGCGGGTCATGCTTCCAGTGTGGTAGTGGAAAAGAATTCTACCGGTTGAAAGAATAAATGGATACTCGGAGTCAGGTGATTCTGCTGGAGGAATAAAGTCCACCGGGTGGAACTGACCCATACCCCGTTTGAACTTTCCTTTGTGGAGGTACATTGTTCCCGGATGACTGCGGTCTGGGCAGGGCCACTGCAGCCCGACTTCCTGAATTCGGTCGTGATGAATTCCTCCGTAGATAGGGGTGAGTTCTGCAATTTCATCCATTATCCCGGCAGAGCTGCTGTAACTCATGGGATAACCCAGTGCTGTTGAAAGGTCGCATATTATCTGCCAGTCGGATCTTGCCTCCCCTGGAGCATCAAGTGCCTTTCGAACAAGAATAACCCTTCTCTCTGTGTTTGTGAAACTACCGTTTTTCTCTGCAAACGATGCCGCCGGAAGAACCACATTGGCTTTTTCGGCTGTTTCCGTAAGAAAAATATCGGACACAACAAGGAACTCCGCGGAATCCAGTGCCCTCTCCGCATGGTTCAGGTTGGGATCTGAAACCATGGGGTTCTCTCCCATTATGATCAGTCCCTTTACTTTTCCTGTTTCGAGAGAATCGATGATCTCCATCACGGTAAGCCCGTTGTCAGGAGAAAGCTGTTTTCCCCATGCCTGTTCAAATTTCTTTCTGTTTGCCGGATCTGCAACCTTCTGGTACCCCGGGTATACATCCGGAAGCCCGCCTACATCACATGCCCCCTGAACGTTGTTCTGTCCGCGCAGAGGGTTAACACCGCTTGAAGATCTTCCCACATTCCCTGTGAGCATGGCAAGGTTGGCAACAGACAGAACGTTGTCTGTGCCGGTTATATGCTGCGTGATACCCATTGAATAAACAATTGATGAGACCTCCGCCTCTGCAAATATCCTCGCAGCCTCAATAATTTTCTCGCCGGGTATTCCGGTTATCTTCTCAACCATCTCCGGGTTAAAAAGCTCAACCACACTGAGCATTTCCTCGAAGCCGGCAGTTTTCCCCTCTATGAATTCTGTGTCCTGCAGATTCTCACTTATTATCACATTCATCATTCCGTTAAGCCATGCCACATCTGTTCCGTTCTTCTGTCTCAGCCACACAGCAGCATCTTTTACAAGGTCAATTCTTCTGGGATCCACCACGATCAGTTTTGCTCCGTGTTTTCGAACTGCCCGCCTTATAACTGTGGCAATAACCGGATGGGTTTCAGTTGTGTTCGATCCTGTCACAAGTATACACTTAGCGTGTTCCAGTTCAGCTATGGAGTTCGTCATTGCTCCGGAGCCAAAAGCGGCGGCAAGGCCGGTAACAGTGGAGGCGTGGCACAACCTGGCGCAATGGTCCACATTATTGGTTCCTATTGCAGCACGCATCATTTTCTGGAAAAGGTAGTTCTCTTCGTTGGTTACCTTCGCGGAGCACAGCCCTGCAACAGCATCTGCGCCGTATTTGTCCCGGATACCGCCGATTTTCTCAGCCACCAGGGCTATTGCCTCGTTCCAGGTCGCTTTCTCCAGCCTGCCGTTCTTTCTTATCAGAGGTGTTTCCAGCCTGTCATCTCTGTTTACGAAGGTGTGCCCAAAACGCCCCTTTACACATGTGGAACCAAAATTCGGCTCTATATCTGCACCTTCGACCTTTACGAGTTTGTTGTCATGTACCCACATATCAAGCTGGCAGCCTACACCGCAGTAAGCACAACTGGTACGAACCTTTTCCGCCTCCCAGCTTCTTACTCCCGGTGATTCCTTTTCCGACAACGCACCAGTAGGACAGATCTGAATACACTCTCCACAGCCGTCGCAGGCAGAGTTGCTCCACACAGAAACTCCCGTTCCAACGGTCATCTCCGCGCCGCGGTGGAGAGCGGCAAGAATACCCTTGCCCTGAATGTCACTGCACGCTCTGATGCACCGTGTACACATGATACACTTCGATGGGTCATACTGAAGAACAGGCGATGACCTGTCCACAGGTTCAAGATCCTCTCTGGAGTTCTCAAACATCCTTGAACGGATATCAATGCCAAGTTCGTATGCGAGGTCCTGCAGCTCGCAGCTGCCTGCTGCCTCACACACCAGACAATCACAGTTGTGAGCAGCTAGAAGCAGGTTAACCATAACTTTCCTGGCTTCAGTTACAGCGGGACTCTGCGTGTTGATAACCATGTTTTCTGCAACAGGCGTAACGCATGATGGAGGAAGTGTATTCATTCCTTCAACCTCCACAACACACACCCGGCAGTTCCCTGCACTTTCAAGTTTTGTGTGGTAGCAGAGCCTTGGAACATTAATGCCGGCATCAAGACACGCGTCCAGAATTGTAAAGCCCTTCGGCACAGAGAAGTCGTTTCCGTTGATCTTTATGGATACTCCAGCCATTACACATCACCTCCCTGGTGGTGATGCCCGTGGTCGTGAAATTCCGTAAAACCTGTGATGATGTCCACAAAGCAGTTCGCCGCAGTCTGCCCAAGACCGCACTTGCTTGTAGTTTTCATTACACGGGCAAGGGTGAAGTAGTCGTCCAGTTCCTGTATTGAACTCACAGCTCCGGACATCACAGCTTCAACAGCCTTCAGCAACTGGGGAGTTCCCTCCCTGCACGGAGTACACTGACCGCACGATTCGTGAACAAAAAACTCCATGAAGTTCTCCAGCACGCCTGTCATCTCCACAGAACTGTCAAACACTATTACAGACCCGCCGGGAGGAAGCCCTTTGAAAGAGAGAGGTTTACCCAGATCCTGTGCTGCAATTGTTCTCCCGCTGGCTCCACCTACCTGAACAGCCTGAACATCATCTGCACCGGCCAGCTCCAGGAGCTCCGCCAGGGGGGATCCCATGGGAAGCTCGTACACACCAGGTCTTTCAACATCACCGGAGATACTGAAAAGCTTCGTTCCAGAACACTCTCCAACTCCAAGATCAAAATACCATTCCGCACCGTTAAGAATAATGTATGGAATTGCGCAGAAGGTCTCTACATTGTTAATGACAGTTGGCTTACCCAGATAACCGCTGCTCACCGGGTAGGGAGGTTTGTTTCTGGGCAGGCCGGCCCGGCCCTCAAGGCTCTCCAGCAGTGCTGTTTCCTCTCCGCACACGTAAGCCCCTGCCCCTACACGAATCTCTATGTTAAAACTGAATCCGGTATCCCGTATGTTTTCTCCCAGAAGCCCTTCGCCAACAGACAGCCCTGCAGCTTCCTCCAGAACGGGAACGAGGTATTCGTACTCTGCTCTGAGGTACACAATACCCTGTGCACTTCCAATAGCATAACCTGCCACAGCCATTCCCTCAAACAGTCTCCGGGAATACTTTTCAATCAGAACTCTATCTTTGAAAGTTCCAGGCTCCCCCTCATCTGCATTGCAGACCACATACTTCACCTGCGAAGAAGCTGCCGCAGCAAGGCCCCACTTCAACCCTGCAGGAAATCCTGCACCGCCACGGCCTCTGATTCCGGAATCTTTTACAGTTTTAACAACTTCTACAGGATCCATTGCCAGTGCTTTTAGTAAACCCTCGCCAAAACCAGGCTGTTCCTCAGACAGCAGAACTTTCTTCTCCATTGCACTTCCAATTCAATTTGCTTAACAGGTTGTTTCAATAAAATACTTCCAGCTAAATATCGGGAACGCTGATTTTCTTTGCCTGAATAAGTTGAACATTACCCGGCATCATCAGCTCGGATCTGCTTTTACAGTAGAATGTAAGGCCCTTGAACGAAAAGATGTACTTGTACCACTTCACGAACAATCCGCCCAGTGCTGTAACAACCAGAGGATCGTCTGCAGCAGACAGGATCCTTAAGAATTCCTCCGGTGCCAGTGTAACAATTGAACCCACTGCCTTTACTGCATTTGCCATAGATGCATAGTGCCCGGCAACTGCTCCTGACGCTCCTGTATACATGATCCACCCCCTGTTACACATGATATAACCAAAACTCGGAGGTTCGGAAATACACCGGTAGTTCTAACTTATCCTGCGAACTGCAGGTATTAGTTCAATGTCTGAGCGGGAGTGAAAAGTGAGATTGAAGAGTTTATCGCAATGAGGTCAGCGCTGAATTCCAGACAGTAATCGCTTCAACTGTTTAAATTGAAGTCCCATACCATTTCATGTTATCAGCCGTCCCTCCCGCTGGAAGGACGGCCTTTTTTGCTCGCTTTCTAGTATCTGTAGTGATCAGGTTTGTAGGGACCGTCCACCGGAACACCGATGTAGTCAGCCTGAAACTGTGTGAGTGTGGAAAGCTTTACACCCAGTTTTTCCAGGTGAAGTCTTGCCACTTCCTCGTCCAGAATCTTGGGAAGCATGTAAACACCAACTCCAGGTCTTTCTTCTGCAAGGGCAATCTGTGCAAGACACTGGTTTGTAAAGCTGCTGCTCATAACGAAACTGGGATGACCTGTAGCACACCCAAGGTTCACCAGACGGCCTTCGGCAAGCAGGTAGATTGAATGGCCGTCGGGGAACTGGAATCTGTGAACCTGCGGCTTTATCTCTATCTTCTGTATCCCAGGCCAGTTCTCAAGCTCTTCAACCTCTATTTCGTTGTCGAAGTGACCGATATTGCACACAATAGCCTGATCCTTCATTCTGCTTATGTGTTCTGCGGTTATTACCCTGCAGTTACCTGTGGTTGTAACGAAAATGTCACCTGTTTCCAGAGCCTCTTCCATCGTGGTAACCTGATAGCCTTCCATCGCAGCCTGAAGCGCACATATAGGATCAATCTCCGTGACAAGAACCCTTGCTCCAAAGCCTCTCATGGACTGGCAGCTTCCCTTGCCCACATCACCGTATCCCGCAACAACAACAGTTTTACCTGCAACCATTACATCGGTAGCCCTCTTTATTCCGTCAACCAGGGACTCCCGGCATCCGTAAAGGTTGTCAAACTTGCTCTTTGTTACCGAATCATTCACATTGTAGGCCGGGAAAAGAAGCTTTCCCTGTTTCATCATCTGGTAAAGCCTGTGAACACCTGTCGTGGTCTCTTCACTTACACCAATCATCTCCTCGGCAACACCAGTCCAGAATTCCGGTGACTCTTCCAGGCCGTTGATAATATTTTCACGAAGCCTTACCAGGTCTTCAGGTCCTGTACCTACCTCTGGAAGCTTCCCGCTCTGTTTGTACTCTTTCTCCAGCTCAACACCCAGGTGTATCATCATGGTGGCGTCACCGCCATCGTCAACTATCAGGTTTGGCCCCTTCCCCCCGGGAAATGTGATAGCCTGTCTGGTACACCACCAGTACTCTTCAAGTGTTTCGCCTTTCCACGCAAATACAGGGTAGCCTTTTCCCGCTATTGCTGCTGCAGCATGATCCTGTGTGCTGAAAATATTGCAGCTGGCCCACCTCACATCAGCTCCTATCTCACCCAGCGACTCGATAAGAACAGCTGTCTGTATCGTCATGTGCAGAGATCCTGTAACCCTTAAACCCTGAAGAGGTTTTGCAGATCCGTACTTGGTTCTTACAGCCATCAGCCCCGGCATCTCGTGCTCAGCGATCTGTATCTCTTTTTGACCGAAATCGGCCTGCGTTATATCCCGTACTTTGTAATCCATCATGGTGCTCCTTTTCTGCCCGCCAAAGCGAGAACCGTACTGTTGTTGTATCTGTTTTCAGCTTCTATAGTAAAACCGGACTCTTTCACGAATTCTTTCAGCTGATTCATGGTGAAACCTGGCCACAGGTCACCCTGGACTTCTTTGAAGCCGGCGTCTGTGTGCTCTGCAAGATCAATCAGCACAATAATGCCGCCTGGCTTCAGTACTCTGGCCGCCTCTTTCATTGCCTGAAACGGATTGCCTGAATGGTGCAGAAGCATGTGCATAAACACTGCATCCACCATGGCGTCTCCCGCCGGCAGATGTTCGGCATCACCAAGCCGTAAATCGACTCTGTTAACCAGTTTACCTGCAGTCACTGATTTCAGTGCCCTGTTCAGCATCTCTCTGGAATTGTCTACCGCCATAACTTCTGAGGCATTTTCAAGAAGAAACGGTATCATTGTACCGCCTCCTGTTCCAACTTCAAGCACAAGCCCGGATGAACTGAGATTCCTCTCGATGAAACCCAGGTACTCATCTGCATGCGGAAGCTGATCTCGGAGACTTTTCCAGCGCTCTTCCCCCACTGAGTTGAAAAACTCTCTTGACTTGTCACGACGAAGGTTGTGGCAGTAGGCAAGCTGCTTCATATCCTCCTGAAAACCCCTGAGCTCATTTCGGTGTCTGAACGCAGTTTTAACAAGCTCCTCTACCATGGGTTCATCCCTGCTGCTTGAGTAGAAAGCCCAGTTGGCCCTGCCGGACCGCCTGACCACACCTGCATCAAGAAGAAGCTTCAAGTGATGACTGACATTAGACTGAGAGAGACCCAGAACGTAAACAATCTCGGATACATTCAGCGGACCCATTTCAAGAATCAGCGCTATGCGAAGCCTGTTTCTCTCTGCCAGCGCTCTGAACACTTTTTCCATTTCCATGAGACAACTATATGAATAGATGTTAATATAGTCAAGTTCCTGGATCTGCCATTGGCTTGTGCTCCGGTTTCCTGTAGTTTCGAACGATTCACAAGCGACTGGAGGTTTTCCTGGTGGGGGTCAATTCATTGAAAAACGAGGTGTGTACCTCTTGGTAACAAAGCCGGCGCAGCACAGGCAGAACACAGTGTCCAAACTCCTGAAATCCATGGAGCGCTGTCTTGACGCCGGTGATGCCGGTGGAGCCTCTGCGCTTTCCAGGAAAATAGAAAACAAAATACAGAAGAACGGTCCCCTGGCTGACAAACTGCATTTTCAACTCATGCGGCTCTATGCTCTTATGGGAAAATTCCAGCTGGCTCTGGATACTGCAAACAGAGTATTGAACTCTTTTCCGGAGGAACAACGGGCACAGATCTATTCAACGATGGCCCAGGCCAGGGAAAATCTGGGATTACCGCTCAGGGATGTACTCAACGACTACATAAAGGCAGCGGAAACTGCCGAATCGGCAGGAGACATAAACACTGCTGCCGAGAGTTTCAGTGCAGCAGGTTCTGTATGCATTTCCCTTGGAAAGAAGAGAGAAGCTCTTTCTGTTCTGAACAAAGCCATGGCTTACAGAGACTCACTCAGTACAAAAGCTCTCGCTCAGGTGCACGGTAACATGGGAATACTGATGCAGAGAACGGGAAGCATGTCAGAAGCCCTGCAACACTACTCAATAACCCGTGAGCTGGGGAAAAAGTGTGGGAATGCCGGCATCGAAGCCAACGCTCTTGCGTACATGGGACATGTGGAAATCAGCATGGGCAAAAAGGATGAGGGTATTAAAAAATACAGGGATGCTCTGAACATTCACCGCAGAAACGGCAACAGAAGAGGTGAATGCATTATTCTGGGCAATCTGGGCGGAGCCCTGGCACGGTTCGGTGAATCGGAGGATGCCATTGAAGCGCTGGAAACCGCAATTCAGATTGCAGAAGAAATCGGACACACCCGCGGCGTAATGACCTTTCATGCAAACATCGGTCTCGCGTACAAGCAGGCAGGCAACTACCTTGAAGCAGAGAAACACATAAGAGAATCCATGGCTGCTATTGGAAAGTCGGGAGACAGAAGAGCCCTTGCAGTGTGCCATCTCAATCTGTCTGGAGTTCTCTCCAAACAGTGGAGGATGCAGGAGGCTGTAGATGAAGCCAGAAGATCACTTCGTTTTGCCTGCACGGTAAATGCGTTGACCACCCAGGCCAGAGCACTGAGCAATCTCGGGTCACTGATGATGAAAACAGACAGGCTGGAAATGGCTCTTAACTTTTTTAGAGAAGCTTACAGACGAAGTATGGCTGCGGAAGACTACTCCATGCTTTCCGCTCACACCATAGGAGAAAGCAAATGCCTTCTGGAGCTGGGTCGCACGCACGAGGCAATGGAAAAATACAGAACAGTTATCGAACTGGAGGAAAAGTACGGTATGGATCTGGAGGGAACAACCGATCTGAGAGAGCTTGAAGAGATGCTGGGGATACAGGGTGGGTAGGGTAAGCGAAGTAATAATCACCAGCGGTATCCCGGGAGCAGGTAAGTCAACCTGGGTCAGAAAGAACACCAATCCCTACATGACGGAAGTATTCAGCGCCGATACATACTTCTTCGACAGCAACGGAAGGTACCACTTCGACCCGTCAAAACTGGGTGAAGCCCATTCATCCTGCCTCAAAAACTACACAATCCGACTTCTTCAGCTGCACAACGACTCCAGACCCTCAGGAGACATCACGCTTGTGGTAGACAACACAAACACATCAGCCTGGGAAATCGCCCCCTACTACTCTCTGGCTCAGGCTTTCAACATACCTGTGAGGATAGTAAGAATCATCGCCCCGCCTCAAACCGCTTTCTCAAGAAACATACACGGAGTTGAAAAGGAGAAGGTTCAGAAGATGGCAGACCGAATCGAGGCAAACCCTCTTCCACCCTTTTGGAATGT
>JAGGYZ010000200.1 GCA_021162285.1 Candidatus Fermentibacteraceae bacterium | reverse complement strand
TATTTTCAGAGACTGCCCTGATGGTCTGGCAGATGCTTTTTCCCAGGTGAGGTTTGGTATTGCAGGGGCCGGAGGGATAGGTTCAAATGTTGCAGCGCTGCTTGTAAGAGCTGGAGCATCTTCTCTGGTTGTTGCAGACTTTGACAAAGTGGAAACTTCCAACCTGAACAGGCAGTTTTATTTCAGTGATCAGGTGGGTGAGCCCAAAGTTGAAGCTCTGGCTCACAACCTTCACAGAATCAACGGCAAGCTTGAAGTTGAAACACACAGCACACGGCTGACTCGGAACAATGTCTGCAGTGTTTTTGAAGGGTGTGACTTCCTTATAGAGGCAGTAGATGACTCGGCAACAAAAGCTTTTCTCATTGAGGAATGGTCTACCGGTTTCCCGGAAAAGCGGATAGTAGCCTGTTCCGGTATCGCGGGCACTTCCGGCCAGAGTGAAATAACAACGGAAAGAACCGGAAATCTCTCTGTGGTGGGAGATCATCATTCCACTCTGGAACAGGGAACCTTTTCCGCCATGGTCACAGCTGTTGCAGCATCCATGGTTTCAGAGATCTACTTCCTGCTTACAGATGACAAATGCGCATCGTGTGACGGATGTAAACCCGGCGGTGTCTCTCTGGAATGCAACGGTGTTAAAGTACCGCTGATCGGCTTCCCCGCAAAGATGCTGGAAAATACAGTCAGAGGAATGGTGAGCTCACTGAAAGGTGCCGACCATTCGGGATCGATTAAAATAGAGATTTAGATACGAAGCTGTATATCGTCAACCAGGCCAACCATCTTTTCCGCAAGAGATTCGATGTAACCCTGGGGGTATGAAGGCATTCCTCTTAATTCAGGTGAAAGGGTATTGTCTGACCTGAACAGCTGAAGAGCGTACCTCTTTATCCTTGCCGGGGCCAGTTCTTTTATAAGGAAAAGCACATCGTCTGCATTTATAAATCCCGGGACCATTGTTGAGCGGAACTCGTAGTCTGTTTCATCCTGTTCTGCCAGCAGCATAGCACTTTCTCTTACAGAGCTGAACCTTGCACGGCCTCCTGTTGCAAGCATGTAGTTTTCCGGTCTGGCTTTAAGGTCCATTGCCACAAAATCGACAAGGGGCAGAGCCCGTTTCAGCCTGTCGGGGAATGTACCGTTTGTATCAAGTTTTACAGCCAGATCTGTTTCCTGCTTTATGCGAACCAGAAGATCTATGGTGCTTTCGTAAAGCAGGGGTTCCCCGCCAGTAAGAACCACGGCATCAATGAACCCGGCCCTTTCGTTGAGTTCTTTGATCACAGCATCGTGGCTCATGCTGAATTCTCCGTCAAGCAGATCAACATTCACCAGTTCAGGGTTATGACAGAACGGGCAGGCAAGATTGCACCCGGCGGTGAAAAGCACCGAGGAAATTTTGCCTGGATAGTCAATCAGGCTTGTGCCCTGTAGTGAGCGGATCAATTCTAGTCCCTGTCGATTTTCAAATCGATGTACTCTCTCTGTGAAAACTCTTCCTGCTTGCCTTTGTTCCAGTCCTGAACAGGACGGTAGTAGCCGACCACGCGGGAGTATACTTCTGCTTTAACTGCTTTTACCCTCATTGTCTCTGTGTTCATTTTATATCCACCTTTTCTACATTAAGGAACAGGGATGGCTGTTTTTCTGTAACTGTCTCTTCGATTTTTCTGTAACTTCCTTCAGGAAGGGTTACAGGTGCATCTGTTATTTCTCCGAACCTGCTGATCACTTCATCTGTGTGTGGGTACGGGCAGATGAAGTGCTCACCTGGTATGTAGCCGTGTACAGGACAGATGCTGAATGTGGGAGTAAAACTGAAATACGGGAGTTTGAAGTTTGTGACAACTTTCTTTGTAAGGGCTCTCACCATACGCCAGTCTGTTATTGCTTCACCTATGAACAGGTGAACCACAGTGCCGCCTGTGAACATCGTCTGAAGGTCGTCCTGGTGTTTGAGAAGGCTGTATATGTCCAGGTGCGTGTTCACCGGAAGATGTACCGAGTTCGTGTAGTAGGGGTTCGATATTCCCTGGCAGGCAGCGTCGGCAAAGTCATTTCTGTCTTTGTTTGCCAGGCGGTAGCTGGCTCCTTCAGCAGGTGATGCCTCGAGGTTGTACAGATGATCAGTTTCCACCTGAAACTCTGAGAGTTTGTCCCGCATGAAGTTAAGAACATCCAGTGCCCACTGCTTCCCTTCCGGAGAAGCGATTCCCCTGCCCATGAAGTTCAATGCGCCCTCGTTCATACCGATAAGACCGATGGTGCTGAAGTGATTCGCCCAGAAGGTACCAGCTTCCTCTTTAACATGTCTGAGGTAGTGACGGGTGTAGGGATAAAGCCCTCTCTCTGTCAGCCCTTCCACAAACTTTCTCTTGAGTTCCAGAGATTCCCTGGCAGATTCCATAACCGATCCCAGTCTCTGGAAAAATGCTTCCCTGTCGCCTCCTGTAACCAGGGCAATTCTGGGAATGTTCACCGTTACAACCCCGATTGAACCTGTGAGGGGATTTGATCCGAAAAGACCGCCTCCACGGGCTTTCAGCTCCCTGTTGTCCAGACGCAGACGGCAGCACATCGATCTTGAGTCCTCAGGGCTCATATCCGAATTCACAAAATTGCTGAAATACGGAATGCCGTACTTACCGGTCATTTCCCACAGAGGCTGCAGCTCATCGTCTTCCCAGTTGAAGTCCGCCGTTATGTTGTATGTGGGAATCGGGAATGTAAAGATTCTTCCCTTTGCATCACCCTTCATCATCAGCTCGCTGAAAACACGGTTCAGCATGTTCATCTCATGCTGGAAATCACCGTATGTTTCCTGCTTTTCTTCGCCTCCCACAATCACATGAAGGTCTTTGTGCGTTGACGGAACCTGAAGATCCATGGTTATGTTGGTAAACGGGGTCTGAAACCCTACCCTTGTCGGAACATTCACGTTGAACAGAAACTCCTGCATACACTGCGTAACCTGTTTGTAAGATAGATTATCGTAGCGTATAAAAGGGGCAAGAAGTGTGTCGAAGTTGCTGAACGCCTGGGCTCCTGCTGCCTCTCCCTGAAGTGTGTAAAAGAAATTGACAACCTGCCCCAGAGCGGTTCTGAGGTGTGAGGCGGGTTTTGATTCTATCTTTCCCCGGGCTCCCAGGAACCCTCCCTGCAGCAGCTCCATGAGATCCCACCCCACGCAGTAGGGGCCGAGAATACCCAGATCGTGAATGTGCATATCGCCGCTGTCCTGAAATTCTTTGATCTGGGGTGTATAGATTTTAGAAAGCCAGTATTTTGCGGTTATCGAACTTGAAAGAAAGTAGTTCAGCCCCTGAAGGCTGTAGTTCATATTGGAGTTCTCGTTTACACGCCAGTCCTGTTTTCCTATGTAATCGCCAACCAGAGAATCCATTCCGTCAAAAATTGCGTTTACATCTCTGGCTTCACTGCGTTTCTCTCTGTACAGTATGAAGCTTCTTGCCGCATCAACCAGTTTCCGAAGCATAAGTGTTTCTTCAATTGCATTCTGTATCTGTTCTATTGTGGGAATAGAACC
>JAGGYZ010000072.1 GCA_021162285.1 Candidatus Fermentibacteraceae bacterium | reverse complement strand
CGCAGATGCAGTGTTGTTCTGAGCGAGAACATTCTCCAGTTTGCTCAATCTGTCGTCCATGGATTCGGTCATCATACATATTGCATCCATAACTGTTGAGTGGCTGCCCAGACCGGAAAGTCCCGCTCCGCTTAACGGATAACAGATACCCACAATACAGTTGTCCTCCACTGGAGACCACTTGAACCTGTGGTACACAAATCCACGATCTGTTCTCATACGAAGGTCTCTGGTTCCCTCCGGCTCAAGATTTATTGCGTTTAACAACTGCTCTCTGTCATCACGGTGCAGAAGTGTGAAAAACACCTCGTTAACCGGCCCGGCGGTGAGGTTGCTTACTCCACAGAGCAGAGGTCGGAAGACATCAGTGGAGTCAATCATCCAGACCAGATACCCGGCCATGGATGCAGCCAGTTCGGCAAACTTCCGGTCCTGCCGCAGAGCTTTGCTGAGAATCCGTCTCTGGGAAACATTCTTTGCAACAAATGCCGCATACTTTCTGCCACTGAACTCCATAAGATCTATTGACAGTTCCACCGGGTAGACATCGCCGTTCTTCCCTCTGTGATCAGTTTCAAACTGCAGAGATCCCCGCTTAAGCAGTGACTTCCACAGAGTGTTCCACCACTCACTCTCAGCCATGGGATTAAGCTCTGAAAGAAAATGACCCGGAATGCTTCTCTGGGTTGTGCCCAGTCTATCCGCTATCACGCTGTTGGCCAGAACAAATCGTCCTATAGAGTCAACGATGAAAAATTCATCAGATGTGGAATTAGCAAATTGCCGGAGAAACCCCAGACGGCTCTCAAGTTTCTTTTCTCTTGAGAGGTCCGTGAGCATTGCCACAAAGAATCCCTCCCGGGGAGCAAAGCAGAATACCCTGAAATGTATACCAAAATGTGGTGAAAGGAACTCCTTTTCCACAGGATCTCCGGTAAGGGCAACACCGGCAAATACAGCAATATCGTCTTTCACAGAAGCCAGAGAGAAAAGACCGGCAATTCTTTTGCCGATAACTTTGTCGCGTGTAGTGGAGGTAATAACGGAAAATGCATGGTTGACTTCCAGAACACAATAGTCTTCCGCTTCACCGTGACCGTTTACCAGAATCTCACCGTAAATGTAGGCACAGGGCAGCGCCTCAAGTACCTGACGAAACCTCTGAGTGTTCACTCCGGGACTGTTTTCCATAGTACTCCCCGCGTTCCAGAGGAATATACAAACAGCAGGCCTTCCTGGATACACACTTGACACCACCGCCAGTCAGAATGTACTGTAGCCTCTTAAAATTAACCCGGAGGTTGCATTGATAAAGCAGATAGACCAGTTTGAGAAGGGTGAGGATGTAGTAAGGGTTGCTCTTACCGAATTCCGGAAACGCCAGTACATAGAAGTTCGCACTTACTACATGGCCGACGACGGTGAGTGGAAACCCACCCGAAAAGGAATTACTCTGAATCCCGATCTGATGAAAGAAGTTCACCAGGCTCTCGGTAAGGCTCTCGAAGAACTTGAAAAACACGAAGAGACAGAAAACGAAGAGTAAGCCGGGCAGCAGCCCGGCTTGTGTGTTCTGCAGTACTTAAACCGTTCAGGAACCTATCCGCACTCCGAATAACCACATTCAAGTGCACAGGACACACACCCTGATTCGTACTTCAGCGGTCCCCCGCAGAAGGGACACGCTCCGGCGAGATTGTTGACCGAAGCTGAAGTACCGGAGCCTTCGTTCACCATAACGGTGACATCCGGCTGGTTGTCGGCAGGCTGGTGGTCTTCACCTTCTTCTCCGTTGGTTCCGTTCAGGTGCCATTCCAGGGCTTTGCCCATAGCGTCGGCACAGGACAGTATTCTGGTCCCGTTCTGCCAGGCAAGTCTGTGACAGCTTATACCTTTCAGTTCACTGGCAATTTCCGATGGATCCACATGGCTTCTCAAAGCAAGAGAGACCATGCGGCTTATTGCCTCACTTTGACTTGCGGCACATCCGCCGGCTTTTCCCATCTGGCTGAATATCTCCACGGGACCTTGTTCATCTTCGTTTATGGTTACATAAAGGTTGCCGCATCCGGTTCTCACCCTTCTTGTAACACCTCTCGTAAGCTCGGGTCTTGGTCTGGGACCCACCATTACAGGCTCTTCAAACTCATCCGGTTTTCCCGAATTGAGGTTAAGCACCTGTTTGTCCCGGCTCCCGTCTCTGTAAACGGTGACCCCCTTGCAACCAAGCTGCCGGGCCAGGCGGAACACCTGAGCTACATCTTCTTTAGTTGCATCCGACGGAAGATTGACAGTTTTTGAAACTGCATTGTCTGTATACTTCTGGAAGGCCGCCTGCATTCTGACATGGTAAGACGGGCTTATGTCGTGCGATGTTACGAACACATTCCGCACATCCTCCGGGACCTCCTCTATACCCTTGCAGCTTCCCTTTTCTGCTATCTTTTCAATCAGTTCAGCAGAGTGAAAGTGCCTTTCCATCGCAATCTTTGCAAACTCCGGAACTACTTCATGCAGCTCGTCGCCGTCATCCAGCAGATTTTTTCTAGTGTATGCAAGAGCAAACACAGGTTCAATACCGCTTGAGCACCCGGCAAGAATGCTGATAGACCCTGTAGGAGCAATGGTTGTTACTGTGGCATTTCTCATCGCCGGCATGCTTCTGGTATCAAACAGGCTTCCCTTGAAGTTGGGGAATGCCCCTCTCTCCCTTGCAAGATCAGCACTTGTCTGCCTTGCCTTGTCTTCAATAAAGCTCATTATCTCTTCTGCGAGAACAAGAGCTTTCTCGCTGTCATACGGAATAGACAATCTGAACAGAAGATCGGCAAAACCCATGATCCCCAGCCCTATCTTTCTGTTGCCCATAACCATATCAGTTATTTCAGCAAGAGGATATTTGTTCACTTCAATAACATCATCGAGAAACCTGACTGCGTTCCGTACGGTTTTTTCCAGACGGCTCCATGCCACTTCCGGAAGCCCGCTGGATCCTCTTCTGACCATCAGGGAGAGATTTATACTTCCAAGATTGCAGGCTTCAAAAGGCAAAAGCGGCTGCTCTCCGCAGGGGTTTGTTGCCTCTATTTCTCCTATGTGCGGCGTTGGATTAGCCTCGTTGATCTTATCGATAAATACCAGGCCAGGCTCACCACTGGCCCAGGCACTTTCCACTATTTTTGAAAAAACAGTTTTTGCACTGAGCTCTTTGACACTCTCACCTGTACGGGGATTCACAAGGGGAAAATCCTCCCCGCGGTCAACGGCTGCCATAAAAGCATCTGTTGCAGCTATGGAAAGATTAAAATTGTTCAACAACCCCATGTCCTGTTTCACAGTGATAAACTGCTCGATATCCGGGTGGTCTACCCTTAGAACAGCCATGTTTGCACCGCGGCGGACACCGCCCTGTTTAACTGTTTCCGTAGCATGGTCAAAAACAGTCATAAAGGAAATCGGACCGCTGGAAACACCCTTGGTTGAATGAACAAAGTCGTTCGCAGGCCGGATCCTTGAAAATGAAAAACCTGTTCCACCGCCGCTTTTATGAATAAGTGCCGTGTTTTTCACTGCACTGAAAATACTGTCCATACTGTCTTCTACCGGTAGAACAAAACAGGCTGACAGTTGCCCGAGCTCCTTCCCGGCATTCATCAGTGTAGGTGAGTTGGGAAGAAATTCCTTCCGGGCCATCATGTTGTAAAACACTTTTGCCCACTGAGCAGCATCACCATCCCACGAAAGCTCTGCTTCGGAAACATTTGATGCTACTCTCCACAGCATCTCCGACGGTGTCTCAAGAACCTCTCCATCACTGTTTCTTGAAAGGTACCGCTTCTTAAGAACCATTTCAGCGTTGGGAGAAAACGATGGAGTAACCAGGTTTTCTACAACAGGCTGCTCCTTCTCTTCTTTTTTATCCTCTTTATTAAAAAAGTCTTCAAACAGACCGGATTTTTCTTGTGACACAGTGTCTCCCCTCCAAGGTTGTGGTGTGCCGAAATTATCAATATTTGGTAGTAATGGCAAGCCCTGGATACTACAGGTTGTGGATGTGTGTGTTTCACCGCAAAATACGAATCCGAGAAAAGCTACACATTTCCTCTGTACCCCGCACTGTGCACTTGCCGGAGGGTGACCATTTGCTAATGTTTCGCTTGTGGAGGACAGATGCAGAAAAAATCCGAGAATCGTCGCGCTTTTGAGAACGAGGTAATGGCGAACCTTGACAGCATGTACAGGTATGCTCTTCATCTCGTAAGGAACAAAGAAGATGCAGGCGATCTGGTACAGGAAACCTGTGTCAGGTCGTTGAAAGCTGCCGACAGGTTCAAGCGGGGAACTAATGCGCGGGCATGGTTGTTTGCAATTATGAGGAATGTGTTTTTTAACCAGCACCGGGCAAAACAGAGAGGTGAGATTCCAAGTGGCTGGACAGATGAGGTAGAATCTGGCGATCAGAGATTCTCTGGAACAGTCTGGCCTCAGCCCTTTGAACTGTTTCTGCGCAGCGTGATGAGGAAGGATATAGACAGGGCAATGTCCCAGCTCAGTGTAGATTTCCGCAGTGTCGTAGTGTTGTGCGATGTAGAGGGGTTTTCTTACGCAGAAGCCGCGGAGATTCTTGAAATACCAATTGGAACTGTCAGATCAAGGCTGCACAGAGCCAGGGCAGTACTGCAGACAAAGCTGAGCCAGTGGTTCAGCGACGGATTGGAGCACAATGAGCCCTGACTGTGTTTTCGTGCTTGATCACTACAATGATTACATTTCCGGAGAGCTGGACAGCGAAAAAGTAACCAGGGTGGAAGACCACATAAGAGTCTGTCCCAACTGTGAAGTTTTTCTCGGCAGGGCTGCTGCAGTACACAACAGAACCGTAGGGCTTCTGCGTATCCACGCCCCTGCGTCGCTGCGAAGTTCAATTTCCTCTCTGATCGAGAAAATTTGAGTTTAAAAAAAACTGTTCCAGTTGCTGCAGGAGTACTGCTTGCTATTCTTCCAGCAGTCCTGTTCACTGCACCTGCCAACTCCGTAAGGTCGGGAAACGAACTCTGTGCTCTTTCCTGGCTGCTTGCGGAAAACAGGGGTGATGGAAGCTGGGAGGTTTTTCCAATGACCATAACTGTGGAGACAGGAGAACTGGTAACCTTTGCCACTGTGGAAAACTGCGGAACTGTCTCGCCCCCGAATAACAGACTGCCAGTCGGTATTCCATTCCCGCTGGACTACACACAGAGCAACGGTACACTTACCATTATTTTCAGCGAGGTGCCCTGAAACAATGTTTAAAAAAATCGCTGCAGTTACGCTGCTTTTACTACTTGCCGCAGGCTGCGAAGATGAGAGTCAGATTGCTGCTGAAACCGAAGAAGAAATTCCTGTGCTTTCCATACCGGGAACTATTCAGCTTCCTGGAACAGACGGCTTTGTTGAAATGGACGAAAGCACAAGTGAAGCCATTCTGCTGTACTGCTGGCTGCCCTTAGGTGAATATGCCGAGAGCCGGGAAGACCTGGTGTTTCTTGCCACAGTTCAGGAACGAAGCATAACACCTGTTCCCATTCAGTTCAATTCGGAGGTGCGCAATGCATCTCAGACACAGCTTAATTCACTTGAAATCCCCATGAGTGTTGCTCTGGGAGACGACTCGGTAAAACACTTTCTTGAAATCGGAATCCTTCCTGCAGCTGCTCTTGTACGAGCAGATGGATCTGTGACAAGGGCATACGGATTCGGCTGTGTCGAAAGGACTTTGCGGGGCGGCCAGTGAATCACTACTTCATCAGTGATGCGCACCTGTACCCCTCTGGAAAACATCATCCCGGTCGGGAACCGCTGAAGAAATTTCTTCTTGAACTGGCTGGCGAAGAACCGGGAAGCCTGTGGATTCTCGGTGATCTTTTTGATTACTGGTTTGAGTACTCCACGGTTATTCCACTGGGGTTCACCGATATTCTGTGTTTGCTCAGAAACCTGTCTGACTCCGGGTGGAAAGTCTATTTTCTTCCCGGCAATCACGACTGGTGGTGCGGAGACCGGCTTTCATCGGAAACAGGAATGAAGATAATTCCTGCTACTGCCTACAGTACTGTGATAGACGGTAGAAAAACCGTGATGGCCCATGGAGACGGTCTTGGAAAAGGAGACACAGGTTACCGGATGATCAAACCGGTTATGCGGTCAACCTGGGCTAGACTGCTTTTTTCCATGGTACACCCTACTCTTGCTACCGGCATTGCCAGGCTGTTTTCGAACACAAGCAGAAGAATACTGCACAAACAGGTAGACTCGGTTCCGGAATATCTCTCGCAGTGGGCAGCAGATCAATCTGAAAACGAAACAGAACTTGTAATTACAGGACACACCCATTGCCCTTCAATTGTAAATCACGGGCACCTTGTACATGCATCACTTGGCGACTGGATTTCCCACTTCACATACTTGAAGGTCGGCGGAGGGGAGATAAACCTGCATGAATACCGGTAACAAAGTTCAGATAACCGTTGTAATCCCTGCATACAACGAGGCGGAAAGCCTGCCCGAACTTCTTCAGGAAATAAGCAACGCCCTTGAAGGACACACCTGGAACTCTGTAATTATTGACGACGGAAGCAGTGACGAGACGTGGAAAACTGTAACTGATCTTTCCACCAGGTATCCTCTGAAGGGGCTCAGATTCGGCGTGAACCGGGGGAAGGCTGCAGCCCTGGCAGCTGGATTCGATCACGCGAACGGGGAGTTCATCGCCACCCTTGATGCCGACCTCCAGGACGATCCTGCAGAAATTCTTCCCATGGTTGAACTGATGGAACAAGACGGATTCGACCTGGT
>JAGGYZ010000136.1 GCA_021162285.1 Candidatus Fermentibacteraceae bacterium | reverse complement strand
TGCCGATGACCTTATCTGGTGGGAGAACACCGATGGCACCGGCACTGCATGGACGGAGCATATGGTAGAAGGTAACTTTGACGGCGCAAATTCAGTCTACGCCACAGATGTAGACGGGGACGGAGACACCGATGTGCTGGGGGCTGCCTACATTGCCGATGACCTTATCTGGTGGGAGAACACCGATGGCACCGGCACTGCATGGACGGAGCATATGGTAGAAGGTAACTTTGACGGCGCAAATTCAGTCTACGCCACAGATGTAGACGGAGACGGAGACACAGATGTGCTGGGAGCGGCCGCCAATGCTGATGACATCACCTGGTGGGAAAACACCGATGGTATCGGCACCGTGTGGACGGAGCATACGGTAGTCAATTACTTTAGCGCCGCACTTTCAGTCTATGCCACTGATGTGGACGGAGACGGAAACACGGATGTGCTGGGAGCTGCTTTGGGTAACGAAGGCATCATCTGGTGGGATGTGATTGGCTTTTCTCCTGAAGGAACTCTTGAATCATCTATTCTTGATGCAGGCACAGTTGAGTACTGGGATACTTTTGCATTCAGCGGTGATGAACCTGATGGAACATCACTGGGATTTCAGTTCAGGAGTTCACAGGATTTTTTCAGTATGGGGGCATGGTCTGATACTGTTTTTGCTTCAGGCACCAGTCTCTCCCGTATTCTTGCAGATTCCACAGACTTTCTGCAGTACAGGGTAATACTGCAGACCACAGATCCTCAGTACACACCTGTACTTAATGATGTTTCATTTACTTATACCACTTATCTTAACATTAGCGATAACGATACCTCATCCTGGGGTCTCGTACCTTACACAAACCCGTCATTCGGTAACTTTGCGGTTCAGGTATCGGTACCTCAACCGGGAATGGTTGACCTTGTACTGCATGATATTACCGGTCGTGTTGTTACCAGCTATTCACAGGAATTACCAGTCGGAATACATTCTGTCTCTTTTAACAATCTCGCTGAGGGTGTTTACTTCTGCACTATGCACGCTGAAGATTTTACTGCAACAGAGCAGGTGGTTGTCCTGAAGTAGTTATTTTACTGCATTGATATCTGAGAGCCCTCCTGATTTTAATAGGAGGGGTTTTCGTTTTCATAAAAAGTCAGGTTCTATTCCTCTCTGCTATGTGTAATTCCTTGTTGAGGCAGGGGAGAAAGCACCTTTGAAGGTGCTGTATATTCATGCCACAGTGCTGATTTCCACTGCATAGAGCTTTGCGATCCAGGATATGAATGGTATCCAACTGGCAATCAGTGGGATACCAACCAGGGAATTGTCACCATCATTCAACTAATGGTTCGGGTTGGGAATCCTGTTCTGCTTCAGCTTCGCTTATGCTCTGTTCGTACTTGATGGTGGCTATGTTATTATATCTGAGATCGTTGACATACCCGGTTATGTAAACGCTTCCCGCTGCGTCTACTGCAATGGCATTGGCCTCATCGTCGAAGTTCCCCGGGCTGCTGTATCGCGCAGCCCACTTTTGTACGCCGGACGGGTTGTACATGATTGTGGCATAGTCGCCACAGAAGCTGCAATAGGCTCCGGTACTGCAACCTGTCACATAAATGTTACCGGATTCGTCTAGCGAAACAGCATTTGCATAGTCGCTTACACTTTCCAGGTAGTCGTAGAAGGCAACCCATTTCTGTTCTCCGGCGAGACTGTATGCAATGGTCGTATAGTTCGGTATCCCGCCGCTGTACCCGGCCACATAGACAATCCCGGCGCTATCATCAACGATCAGGGCGTTACCTCCGTCACTGCCGTTCCTGTCGAAGCGCTCGACCCATTCCTCATCTCCGGTGGAGCAGTTGTACCGGATCGTAATTATGTCCATTTCGGTATCACGTCCCATGCTGCGTCCGGTGACGTAAACGTTTCCCTGGGCATCAGAGTCGATTGCTTCTGCCGAGTCCCTGTCATGAGCTGGGCCTGTATACGAAGCGACCCACAGCTCTTCACCCGTTTGGGAGTACTTGACCGTGGTCATGTCGAAATTAAGAATGCCCCGCCCCATGTATCCCGTGACTAGCACATTCCCTGCAGCATCCAGCGCAATAGCAGCGGGGGAGCCGGAGTTATTGAGGCTGGCGACCCATTGTTCAATTCCGGTTGAGTCGTACATGATGGTAGTGAAGCCATGATCAGCGAGTGCGCTTACAAAGACGTTTCCTGCCTGGTCGACTGTGATGTCGGTACCCTGTTCGCCTCCACTTTCCGGGCTGTTGTATCGGGCAAACCATCGTAGTTTTCCTGAAGAGTTATAGCTGATCGTTATGCAGTCGGAACCGGTGCCGACACCGGTGCTGAAGCCTGTTACATAGGTATTCCCAATTCCGTCAAGTGCCATAGCCGAAACTCGATCATCGCCACTCGCTGGGCCGTCGAAACGGGCAACCCACTGCTCCTCGCCAGAGGAGTCGTACTTGATTGTGACGATATCATAGTCCCCGATTCCAGTACTAGTGGTATCGCTCTGGCTTTCTCCTGCAACATAGACGTTCCCGGCCTCGTCAACCGCTATATCGCGGGCAGAATCGTCTCTACCACCAGGGCCACAGAACAGAGTGGCCCAAGCTTCCACAGAGTCATTGACTTGTGCGAACGAAGATCCTGCCAGTAGCATCGAAAGAGCAAGTAACACATTTATCCGATATGATGAAACAGTCATCGTACAACACTCCTCAGGTTAACAATAAAACTTGATCCTACTATAATCTCGTATAGTTCACTGGAGAAGAGCATTGTCCGAGGGGACACTTGCTGTTGTGACCGTAAAAATGCAGTTTTTCCAGGAAACTCATACAATTTTCACATTTCGTTTGCTTCAGGCGTCTTTGTCAAGACCTTCTTCAGAAGTATGCCCCAGAGCTGTTCTCGAGTCGGTAAAAAGAAGTGGAATGATCAGCCAGTTTTGTTGTGCTATTGTTTCGTTCGTTATTTACCGGGTTCTATTCTCTACAGGGGAGAAGAATCTGTGGTTGCAGTGTCTCCCAGAAAGACTCATATAATAGGCTGGAGAGCATATACATCATGAAACCCTTAGCCGAGCCACTTTGCGAATCCATTCCAGAAACGGGTTCCAACCAAGAATCAAACGGGATACCAGCAGAGCGCACAGCAGAAATTTCTACGGTTCTACTCTACAGTGGCGGGATCAGATCAGCTTCTCACGAATTGCCGTAGTTTAGCATAATCACCCTTATCAGCGGAGCGAAGAGCATTAATGTAGATGCTGCGAGTGTCACTGGACTTCCTAAGATTTCCACTGCCCCATGTGAATTGCTTACATTTCAATATGTTTTTCAATAGGGTATCTGTCATAAGTCGCGCATGGCGACCATTTCCGTTTGGGAAAGCATGGATCCATACAAGATGATGGTGAAATCGAACAGCAAGCTCATCCGGGGCTTGAATCTGATTAATGATCTGATATTGTGTGTCATCGCATAAATTTCTCAGGCTGGTAGAGATTTGATACCATGGTTCACCTATATTCTTATCGCTATGTCTAAAATGTCCTGCCCAGCGCCATACATGTCCGAACATAATTTTGTGGAGTTTCCTGAGGAATTGCTCATTCAGGATTTCAGTTGGCTTTGTCCTTTCTACCCAATCAATTGCTTCAACAATGTTTTCCTGTTCCCAGCGATCCAGTTCAGCACGTGTTGAGATGTGCGTAAGCAATAACTCTTCTGATTCGTCCAGATCAATTGGGGTTGCTCCTTCAGGATAAACAAACTCAATCATGTTTTATCCCAGAGATATGAAGGAAGTTTATTCACAAGCTCATCGACTATCTCTGTCAACACTTTCTTATTTTCCAAACTACTAAGCATCTGATTTTCAAGCAGCATCGTTTGAGAAGCCTGAGTGAGTCGCTTCACTGCAATGAGTTTTGCCTGCTCTCGGATAGCTTCTTCAAGACTGGAGTCAGGTACGAATCCATAAACAAACATACAATCAAGGCCTTCGGCAATGCGCTGCATAGTCCTGATAGTAACTGATCCAGTTTGCTCATCCTTTTCTATCCGGGCCACAGCTTGTTGTGCAACGCCCAGCCTGCCTGCCAGTTGCCTGGCAGTCATTCCGAGTCCATCACGAATAGCTCGAATCCATCCCTTCTTAGGGATGTTAACTGCACGTAAGGGTTCGAATCTCTGTAAAGAAACTTCAAGTTGTTCTCTAATTAGTTTTTTCTTATTCATTGTTATCCTCTTTCTGGGCAAAGCCTCATGAAATAAGTGGATACAACATAAAAGTTGTTTTCTTCTGGCTATTATACAACAAAAATATTGTACATGCATGATGCTACTACAACATATATATTGTACAATTAGGTTTTGATAAAAACCTTGCTGTGTTAACTTCTTGTTGGGTTTCATTCACTGCAGGGGAAGAAACAAGTGCAGAGAAGCCGTTCCAGAGGAGCTGTGGTGGGTGTATCATCGATATTCCGGACTGAACCAGTTCACGAACCCACTCCAGAAATGTATTCCAGCTGAGAATCATTGGGTATACTATCCGTGATTTTGTCGTTCCAGAAACATCTAGCACATTGAAAGTTTTTAAGTTTACAGGGGTTCCAAACTCTGGCTCTCCACTATAAGTGGGGAAAGTTCCAATTCATCCAGGTTATCGAGATTATTCGCCAAGTACTGGCACTTTATATTTGACTTTGATATCTCTCAAGAAATACTATCGAAACAGATATTGCATCGCTTATTACATAGAGTATAACGGATAATAAAATAGAAACCGTTATTGATTCTATTGCCATTTGCATTACAAATACTGTTATCTATTTCGAGAATGAATACATCCATAACACGATGTCACAAAGTCATATAATAAAGAACATGCTTGCGCCTTGTTCAAGGATACGCTATGTTCAGCAAAGATGAACAGGTGATATTATTGAACAAAGGATGGATTGGCCATGGAAGGTATTCAGCGGGAACGGGAAAAGGAAACTCTGAAGGCAGCTCTTCTGAAGCTACGCGAGGAAGTACCAATAGGGGACTACACAGTAAAATGGGAAGTGCCCACAGGTAAGGGTACTGTATTTGATGCTGTGGTGAACTTCCAGAAAATTCTTCACGAGTA
>JAGGYZ010000156.1 GCA_021162285.1 Candidatus Fermentibacteraceae bacterium | reverse complement strand
CTGCTGGCTGATGAATCACTTAAACATCCGAGTATCGTGAACGGGCATATTCAGCACATGCTTCTTGAAGAATTGCGCCAGTACTTGTTTATCGGCGGAATGCCTGAATCTGTGAAGACATGGCGCATTACAAAATCAATGGTCGAAGTTTTCGAGGTCCAGTCAGAAATACTGAATTCGTACAGAGATGACTTCCTGAAGTACAAACCTCAGGTAGACCCAGGTTGTCTTGATGCTGTTTTTTTGAACAGTGCCAGAACGGTCGGGGAGCAACTGATATACACTAAACTGGATCCCGGTCACAGCGGTCAGACCAACCGCAAAGCGTTTGATCTGCTGGTTAAGGCCAGAATATTGAATAAAATACCTTCATGCAATCCTTCAGGCATCCCCCTGGGAGCAACTGCCAGCCGGAAGAAATTCAAGGCCTCGTTTCTGGATGTGGGACTGATGCAGAGGCTTTGTGGTGTGCCTGCGGATACCGAGTTGCTGCAGAAGGATTTATTGTCTGTTTACAGAGGGAAACTGGCGGAGCAGTTTGTTGCTCAGGAATTGCTGGTATACCATGGCCCTGATCTTTTTTACTGGGCGCGGGATGCCAGGGGAAGCAGCGCGGAAGTGGATTACCTGTTGTCATGTAACGGGGAAATTTATCCGGTTGAAGTAAAATCCGGCTCAGGCGGAAGCCTGAAGAGCATGCACATGCTGCTACGGACCTATCGAAATTGCCCACGGGGTTTGATTATGTACAGCGGTGAGTATAAACTTCTTCCAGAACAGAAACTGGAGTTTCTGCCGTTGTACGGTGTCGGGGCACTGTGCAGGTAGCGAATAACTGCTTTCGTGCAACCTGAAGCCGGCAGACAGACGGATACAGGAACCTTGAAAAAAAAATGTAATATGGTATTCTATGATGCACAGTGAAAAGTTACTTCTTCACCCTGGAAGGTTGGAAAATGGAAATCAAGTCTCTTAAGCCCTCCGAGCTCAGATGGACATGTCCTCCTGATATGTTTGATTTTGATAAAAGCAGTGAACTGGAGCCGTCAAAGGAAATAGTAGGCCAGGACAGGGCTGTAAGGGCTGTAAAGCTTGGGCTTGAAATTCCAAACAGCGGATACAATATGTTTGTTACAGGTGTTTCCGGAAGTGGCAGAGAAACCACGGTTAAGAGGATTCTTGACCAGATAGATACAACCACAGACAAGCTTACGGATCTGTGCTACGTGTACAACTTCGATGACTCTACAAAACCCAGGGCTCTTGTTTTTTCTGCAGGACAGGGCAAACAGTTCAAGGAAGGGCTGGAACTGTGTGTTGAACTTCTGCGAAAGAATATTCCTGTGGTTCTTCACAGCGAAAGCACCGCCGCAGAAAAAGGTGCTTTGCTGGAGAGTTATTCCCTGCAGAAAAAAGAAAAGATGGAAGAGGTGGAAAAGGCTTCTGTGGAGTCAGGCTTTGCCGTGGTAAGTATACCCACCGGCCCCGGGCAGAGCAGACCGGATGTTCTTCCTGTAATAGATGGAAAGCCGTACACCTACGAGGAACTGCAGCAGCTGGCTGCAGAAGAGAAGATCACTCCGGAAAAGCTGAAAGAGTACAGGACTCTGCACACGGAGTTGTTCAAGCTGCTCACATCAGCTGTCAGGCACGCTCAGTCCGTCGAGATAAAAGCACAGGAGGAAATAGACAAACTATTCCGGCGGATACTGAGACCAACGGTTACCGGTATTCTGGACAGGCTTACCGGTCTTGGTGACGATGAATCGGCAGAGTATGTAGGCAGAATTGCAGAGACTATTCTTTCCAACATCAGTGTTTTTGCTGCAAACTCAGAGGAAGCAGATCCATACGTGATATTTGAAGTGAATCTGATTGTTGATAATTCCGAATGCAAAAAACGCCCTGTTGTTGTGGAGCAGTTCCCGGATGTGGTAAGGCTTTTCGGAAACATCGACAGGGTGGTAATAGACAACAAAGCATACAGCGACCACACAATGATAAGAGCCGGTTCATTCCTCAGGGCCAACGGTGGTTATCTGATAATCAACGCCATGGATGTTGTACGCCAGCCGGGTCTGTGGCAGACGCTTATTCAAACAGTCCGCAACAGAACTGTGATAACCAGGCCCAACGAGATTACACGGGCATTTATGCCTGTTGAACTTCAGCCGGAGCCTATTGATGTTGATATAAAGGTAATTCTCATAGGGCCGGGGTGGCTGTATTCCACGCTTGCCACGCAGGATCCGGACTTCGGATATCTCTTCAGGATCAGAGCTGATTTTGACGACAGAATGGAACTGAACGAAGAGAACATCCATGATTTTGCAGGCGTTATCGCCTACATCTGCCAGTCGGAATCGGTTCATCCTCTTAACAGAGATGCCATGGCGGCCATAGCCGAACAGGCTGTGAGGCTTACAGGTCGGCACGACAGGATTTCACTGAAGTTCAATATGGTTGCCGATTATGTGAGGCAGGCTTCCTACTGGGCTGTTCAGGATGGCAGAAACATCGTAACTTCCGAAGATGTTGCAAAGGCCATCACGGAGAAGGACTTCAGGCTCAGTCTCGGTGAAGACTATGCCACAGATAGAATTCTGGAAGACCAGGTGATGGTTGATACAGACGGTGTTGCCGTTGGCCAGCTCAACGGGCTTGCTGTGTACTCCGGCGTTGATCATTCCTTCGGTCTACCAAGCAGGATAACCGCAACTGTAAGCCCGGGTGTTGAGGGAATCGTCAACGTGGAGCGTGAGTCTGAAATGTCCGGGCGTATTCACACAAAGGGCGTTTACGTAATTACAGGTTTCTTCCGTGAGCATTTTGCGTCTGACTATCCGCTCTCCCTCTCAGCCGGAATAGTATTTGAACAGAGTTACGGTGGTGTGGACGGTGACAGTGCAAGTTCAACCGAGCTGTATGCTCTTCTCAGTGCTCTTTCCGGCGTGCCACTGAGGCAGGATCTGGCTGTTACAGGCTCGGTAAACCAGCACGGAAAGATACAGCCCATCGGCGGAATTAACTACAAAATTGAAGGTCACTTCAAGATTTGCAGCCACAGGGGGCTTACAGGTACCCAGGGAGTTATCATTCCCGGATCGAATGTGGTTAATCTTCAGTTGAGCCACGAGGTAATCAAAGCAGT
>JAGGYZ010000279.1 GCA_021162285.1 Candidatus Fermentibacteraceae bacterium | reverse complement strand
TGGGCTGACATGCATTCTTCTCCCTGCTTTCTCTGAAGAGCCTGTTCAGCAGAGGTGGTTACAAAAGAAGTTTCCGTAATTCAGGGTCGCTGTAGTTGCCTTTGAACAGGAAGAAGTCTATTCCTGCCGAGTTTGCAGCGGGCTGGTCGGATGTTGTACTGTCTCCAATGAACAAGGTTTCCTCCGGTGTAACGCCAAGGGTGTTTATTGCAATGCGGAGAATCTCCGGGTCCGGTTTTGCAATGTCCATGTCGCGGCTGAAAAACAGGTGTGGAAAATAGCTGGCTATTCCCGCCTTCTGCATTCTGGGAAGCTGTACAGAACTGTGTCCGTTTGAGACAACAGCCAGCTTGACTTTTCCGTTAAGCTCTTCAAGCAATTTCGCTGCCCCGGCAACAAGTATACCATGCTGTGAAAGCCGTTTGAAATAGGTATCCAGGAATTTCACAGGGTCGGTGTGTACTCCAAACCCTATGAATACGCGTTTCATTTCTGTAGAGTCCGGCAGTGGAACTCCCCGGGATTCGTAGTTTTGAACCTCCGGGGAGTTTACAAGTTTGAAATGTCCTGCGGTGTTGCCGGTTGATGCTTTCTGTGCTGCTCTGTAGTCGAGCAGAGTGCCGTCCAGATCAAACAGTACTGCTTTGTATTTCATCAGTTGTTGAAAACATCCACCACTTCATCGTCGGCAATTTCCGGTATGGTCACCTTCATAAGAGGCTCCATCTCCATGGCCTGTTTGATTGCCCAGATCGCCCCCTGGTTCCTTGCCCAGTTTCTTCTGGCGAGGCCGTTACTCACATCCCATGAGAGCATGGATTTTGCCCTTCGATCTGCTGCAGGAGAGCCATCGAGAAGCATGCCGAAGCCTCCGTTTATAACCTCACCCCAACCTACTCCGCCTCCGTTGTGTATGCTTACCCAGGTTGCTCCCCGGAAGGCGTCGCCGATTACATTCTGTACAGCCATATCTGCCGTAAACATGGAGCCGTCGCGTATGTTTGCCGTTTCTCTGTAGGGGCTGTCTGTGCCGGAGACATCATGATGGTCTCTTCCAAGAACAACAGGTGCCGAGATAACACCGTCAGACACGGCTCTGTTGAAAGCCAGAGCGAGCTTGATCCTTCCAGCCCAGTCGGTGTACAGGATTCTGGCCTGAGAACCCACGACCAGCCTGTTCTCCCCGGCATGTCTTATCCACAGAAGATTGTCCATGAGTTGCTGCTTGTTTTCGGGGGAGGCTTCATTTGCCATTTCCTCCAGAATAAAAGCTGCAATTCTGTCTGTTTTTCGAAGGTCATCCGGGTTTCCGGACGTGCATACCCACCTGAATGGCCCAAAGCCGAGGTCGAAGTAGATGGGCCCCATGATGTCTTCCACATAGGAGTTGTACTTAAAGGTGCCATCTTCGTTGAGTATACCTTCCGCGCCAGCTCGGGAAGCTTCAAGCAGGAATGCGTTGCCGTAGTCCCAGAAGTGCATGCCGTTTGCGCTGAGCTTGTTGATGGCTTTAACCTGTCTTCTTAAGGATTTCTGCACAGCCTTCTTGAAGGCTGCCGGATTTTCAACCATCATGCTGTTGCTTTCTTCAAGAGAAAGGTCAGCCGGGTAGTAGCCACCCATCCATGGGTTGTGAAGGCTGGTCTGGTCACTGCCCAGGTCGATGTGAATGTTTTCCTCAGCCAGCTTTTCCCACAGATCAACAACATTGCCAAGGTATCCCAGTGACAGAGGTCTGGCTTCCTGTTTCGCGGCCTTTATTCTGGTAATAACTTTATCCAGATCCTCTTCAATATCCTGAAGCCAGCCCTGTTCATGTCGCATTCGTATCGCTTTGGGATTTACCTCCGCAATGATGCAGATCGCTCCGGCAATAACAGCGGCCTTCGCCTGGGCTCCACTCATTCCTCCAAGCCCGCTTGTAACATAAACTCTGCCTGCAAGGCCTTCGTCACCTGTACCAAGATACTTTCTTCCAGCATTGAGAAGGGTGATGGTAGTTCCATGAACGATACCCTGAGGTCCAATGTACATGAAGCTGCCTGCAGTCATCTGACCGTAAGAAGTAACACCCAGAGCGGCCATTTTTGTGTAGTCTTCCTGGGAACTGTAGTTGGGAATGACCATGCCGTTGGTTATCACAAGCCTCGGAGCATCGGGATGCGAGGGGAAAAGACCCAGAGGATGGCCGGAATACAGCACAAGAGTCTGCTCTTCCGTCATTTCAGACAGGTATCTCATTGTAAGCAGATACTGAGCCCAGTTTTGAAATACGGTACCGTTACCGCCATAGGTTATAAGTTCTTCAGGATGCTGTGCAACCGCACTGTCGAGGTTGTTCTGGATCATCAGCATTATGGCTGCAGCCTGTGGCGTTTCTGCGGGATAGTCTTCAATAGATCTGGCCCGCATTTCATAGGTGGGTCGGAACCTGTACATGTAGATGCGTCCAGTTGCGTTCAATTCTTCTGCAAATTCTGATGCAAGGGTTTTGTGCCATTGCTTCGGAAAGTACCTCAGAGCGTTTTTCAGTGCGAGTTTCTTTTCTTTTACTGAGAGAATGTCAGGTCTGGCCGGGGCTCTGTTCACCCCGGGGGTTGATGGCGGCATGGAGGGGATCTCAAGGGGGATTCCCTGTCTTATCTTTTCCTTAAAACTCTTCATGAGTACCTCCGGAGTGGTAAAAATTTGTTTGTACAGGTAAAGATACAAAAAACAGGCAGAATTGTCTGCTCATCCGGCAGGCGCAACTGGGTTTGCACATCTGCTTCTCTTATATATACATATGGTCTGTTTTGCGATTTATATCTTTAACGGAGGCTAAAATTGAAGTATTTAATATTGCTGTTTGCTGTTTCCAGTCTCATGCTGGGGAACGAGATTTATTCGTTGATGAATTTTCAGCCATCCAGTGATGCTCAGGCTGAGCTGTTCAGCAGAATAGGCTTCGATGTGGTTCAGGTTTACGGTGACGGCTCTGTCGATTTTGTAACAAATTCCACAGACCGTAGAGTTCTTTTGGAGAACGGTCTGTTCGCCACAACAAGAATTGATGATATGGAGGGTTTTTACAGGGCTCGCAATGGTTCAAGCCGTTCCATGGGTGGTTTTTACACCTGGGATGAAGTCAGTGTCTGGATTGATTCTCTCGTTGCAGCCAATCCATCAATTACAAGCGTTCAATCCATAGGAAATACCTACGAGGTGCGGCCGCAGAGAGTTGTAAAGATCTCTGTGAACAACACATTCAATGCCGATGACCCTGGAATGGCCAACGCCTGGTACGATGGGCTCATACATGCCCGTGAGGGCAGCGCCATGAGGAATGTGCGGTACTGGATGATGTGGTTGTGCTCCAACTACCAGCGTAACGGGTATGAGGGATACCAGGCAACATGGCTTCTGGAGAACCGCGAGATATGGTGCCTTCCCGTGAACAATGTGGATGGCTGGGTTTACAACCAGTCCACTTCTCCAGGCGGTGGTGGAATGCACCGCAAGAACAGAAACACATCTGCAGGAGGAGACGGTGTTGACCTCAACAGAAACTGGTCTGTGGGCTGGGG
>JAGGYZ010000102.1 GCA_021162285.1 Candidatus Fermentibacteraceae bacterium | reverse complement strand
TGATACTTCTGCCGTAGAGGATATTGATCTCTGGGGCAGCACAAGGTAAACGGAAGGAAATCGACATGAAAAAGCTGATATTTGTGATGGTTCTTGCTGCTCTCAGTGGAACCGCTTCAGGCGATGTACTTGCCTCTGTGGATTCAAGAGAGCTTTCATGGGAAGACCTGGTTGATATTGTGGGAGGTACTGAAGAAGTCGCCCGTCTCGGTATTACTTCGGAAGACGGCGCTGCCGAAATTCTTGAATCGTGGGTTAGAGAACAGCTTATTCTCGAGGCGGCGGAGGAAAGCAACATCGCAGCGAGACCTGATGTGGCTGCGGCTATTGAACAGACGGTGAATCAGATACTTCTTGAAGCTTATATCAGTGATATTCTTGACAATGTTGAAGTATCAAGGCTTGAGGTTGAAAACTATCTCGATGTCTGGGGTGAAACCTATACAATGCAATACAATATCAGGCACATTCTTCTGCCCGACGAAACGCTTGCTTCCTCTGTGCTCTCCAGACTGAACTCTGGTGAAGATTTTGCCTCTCTTGCAGCACAGTTCTCTGTGGGACCAAGTGCACCTTCCGGTGGCAATCTTGGCTGGATGTCCCGGGGTATGGCCTCTCCGGATTTCATGGAGGCTGTGTGTCAGCTTTCCACTGGAGAAATATCTTCCGTTGTAAAAACGCCTATGGGGTATCACATTATCCAGCTTCTTGAGAAAGCTCCTCTCACAACTCAGCTCACTGAAGAGCAGACACTTGAACTGGCAACTTCCGAGCTGGTTTCTGCCAGACAGGAAGTGCTTCTGGTTGAAATGCTGGACAATCTTCGGGAAACTCACACAGTTAATGTGTGGCCCGACAGACTGTTGAATCACATATAAAGGAACGGGGATCTCTATGGGAAAATCAGTGCCTCTGTGGATATTCACAGTGGTCGTTGCAGGAGCTACTCTTTTTATACTGCTTTCATTTTCAGGAACAGCTGAAAACAATCAAACTGTTTCCGAACCGGGAGATACAGGCAGAGAGATCGCTGCTACCGTTGGCAGCCATCATCTGTATGCTTCAGATGTTGCTGCAACAAGGGCAGGGGAAGATGCCGTTGACCGGTGGGTCTACGATCAGCTTCTTGCATGTGCAGCAGAAGAAGCTGGTCTTGAAAACCCGGCTATGAGCAGATTTGTTCAGGAGCGGGCGAAACAGCTTTATCTCCGTGATCTTATGGTGGAACATGTGATCAGTTCCGTGGCTGCTCCTGATTCGGAGGAGGTGCTCGCCTACATGCAGTCGAATCCTGAGCTGTTCCTTGTTGAGAGGCACTACTTCCAGATAATCGCGGCGGACAGCTCAATTGCTGAATCTCTTCATGTCCGTCTCGGATGGGGGCAGAATTTTCAGATTACCGCCCAGAACTCCTCACTGGGGCAGAAAGCTGCCATTGGAGGTGATCTGGGGTTTATCACAGGTGGAGAGATGATTGTCCAGGGGCTTCCCATGGAAATAGCTCTTCTTGACGGTCTCAGCGAGGTTGTTTCGTCAAACCTCGGTTACCATATTTTCAAGGTTTCTGAAACCCGTGAGCTGACGGATTCCGTCAGGGTGATAAGAAGTGCTGCAGAGGCTCTGTACAACGCAAGAATTGACGCTGCTGTTGTCAGTGTACTTCGTGCAGCAGAAACCAGATTGACTGTGGAGGTGAACAGGTGATAAATGCTGTAGTGTGCGCTGCTGTTCTGTTGTCCACGCCGATAACTCTTGAGAGAGTTGTCGCCGTTGTCGGATCAGAACCTGTTCTGCATTCAGATGTTATTTCCCTTCTTGTAGAAACGGGAAGCGGAGAGGAAGCAGCCTACGGAATAGATCCGTCAAGCCCCTCGTACCAGCTGGCAATGCAGCAGCTCATAGAGGAGAAGCTTCTTGTAGAGGCTGCCAGGCGGGAAGGAATCTATCCGGGCAGGCAGGAAATTGAAGATGCTGTTGATCAGGCCATGGATGACGCAAGAAGCGGTTTCAGTTCCGAACAGGAATTTATTAACTATCTTTCTTCCGCGGGGTTAACAGTTTCCTCACTTCGGGACAGTTATACCTCTATGATGGGAGACAAGCTCGCCGGCGAAAACTATGTTCGTGAAAAGGCAGGAACGGCCATGCAGGCAATGCCCACTGATCCTGTTACCTATTTCAATGAAAATCCCGAGGTTGTTCAGGAAGTTCTTGCCCCTGCAAATATCAGCTGGATCTACCTGCCAGTTCTACCGGGGGATACCTCAGAAGCAGAGAATTTACTTTCACAGGTAAGAATCCGCATTGAAGCAGGAGAGATTACATTTTCAGCAGCGGCGGCAGAGTACTCACAGGACGGTTCAGCTGCGTCAGGCGGAGATCTGGGATGGTTCGGTCGCGGTGATATGACTGCTGTATTCGAGAGAATGGCATATTCTCTTGAACCAGGCGAAATTGGTGGTCCGTTTCTTACACCTTTCGGGGTTCATCTCATCAAGCTTACCGACAGGAACGAAGACCAGGTCAGGGCCAGTCACATAATCATAGTTTCCGATCTGCAGCAGGAAGATCTGGATCGCACAGTTGCACAGGCAGAAAGTATCATTGCCGTGATCAACAGTGGCGCAGATTTCGTGGAACAAGTGCGCAGTTACAGTTTTGATCCCGATCCCGGTAATGTAGACGGCTTTCTGGGAACTGTTAATACCGGAGCATGGGAAGGCGAAATGAGAAATTCTGTTTCCGGGTTAACCCCCGGTGAGCTGTCCCGGCCGGTTGTTGTGGAACAAAACATGGCTGTTGCTGTTTTCAGGATGTGTGAAGATCAGACGGTGGACTGGAACGACTTTTCAGATGAAGAACTCAATTCCATGCTTCAGTCTGTATTCTGGCAGAGTTACTACACATCCATGATTGAGTCGCTCAGGTCCGATATTCCAGTGGAGATAAATCTGTAATGAGAATTGACTTGTTTCTGAAGGTATCAGGGCTGCTAAAAACCAGATCAATTGCCTCTAAGGCCATTGGTTCCGGAGCAGTTAAACTGAACGGTGTTAGAGCAAAGGCATCGGCATCAGTTGAAGCAGGTTCAGTGATTGAACTGGTAATTCCAGATGGAACAGAGCTGACTTTGAAAGTTCTGGTTGTTCCGGAAAACACGAATGTGTCCAGAAAAGACCGCAAATCACTCTACAGTGTTCTGAACAGAGAGGGATGAACTTGCTTGTAACCATGAATTCTGTCAGGTTGAGCTACGGCAGATGGCCGGCTCTGGACAATGTGGAGATGGAAATCCGACAGGGTGAATTCCTGGTTATTTCAGGTCCCAGCGGAGCGGGGAAGACCACACTGCTCAGACTTATATGGATGGGTGAGCGTCCGGATTCCGGATCTGTGGAAGTAAGCGGTTTCAGGTCAGACAGAATACGCAAGAGGGAACTTCCCCAGCTGAGGCGCAAGATCGGTATTGTCTTTCAAGATTTCAGGCTTCTTGACAGCAGAACCGTATTCGACAATATCGCTCTGCCTCTTCAGGTTACAGGAACAGGCAACCGGACCGTTCAGAAGAGGGTTATCTCTCTGCTTGCCAGAATGGGGCTCAGCCACAGAAGAAATGCTTTTCCTCACGAGCTCAGCGGTGGCGAACAGCAGAGAGTGGCCATTGCCAGGGCCATGGTTGCCCACCCTGTGATACTTCTGGCAGACGAACCCACAGGAAACCTTGATCCTGATGTTTCAAGAGAGGTCGTTGATCTTCTTCTTGAAATCAACAGAGGAGGAACTACAGTGGTAATGGCCACACACGATCCCAGACAGGTTCCTGCAGGAAAAGGTAGATTCCTTTTCCTGGACAGAGGGGTTCTCCGCAGAGCAGACAGATGGACAGAACTGGATCAGGAATCATGAGCCTGTTTCAGTCTTCAATACGGGAAATATCACTGAACCTTCATTCAAAACCAGGTGCCCGTCTTGTCACACTTCTGATGGTTGCACTGGCGTTCATAGTTTTTAATACCTTTCTGATCATCTCCTGGAATCTTCAGGGGCTGATGAACCGTGAGGAAAACACGGTTGGTATGGAGGTGTTTTTACAGAGGGATCTTTCACAGGCTCAGGGCAGGGTTATCGGTGACAACATCAGCAGTATCCCGGACGTGCAGTCTGTCTACTTTGTTTCGCCTGAGGAGGCGGAGGCTCTGTTCAGGGCGGAGCTTCCAGAGAGGTCAGATCTTCTTGATGTTATGGGTAATGATTTCAGACTGCCGGCATCGCTCCAGATCGTATTTGAAGATGAGGCCATGACGCAGGGAAGGCTCTCTGAGCTGGCCAGACAGATACAAGCCATTGCCGGCGTGGACGAGGCAGTATATGGAGAGGACTATCTTCCCGGACTGCTGAAAACGGTTACTACTATAAGAAGGCTTGTTATTCTGCTGGGTATTGTTCTTGTTTCCAGCATTTCCATGGTGGTGTTTTACACGGTAAGGTTGTCTGTCGTGCGCAGATCGCTTACTGTTGATGTAATGAAAACCGTGGGGGCTCCCTGGTGGTTTGTAAGAATCCCGTTTCTTGTAGAGGGTATATTTATGGGCGTAACAGGCTCTGCAGGGGGACTCTTGCTGGCGGCGATTCTGTCTAAATTGCTGTCAGGCGCAGTTACTCATCGGTTTATGCCCGTTTCGTGGATGACAATGGTAATACTACTCGGCGCGGTTACTGGAACTGTTGGTGCCCTCGCCGGTTCATACGAGAAGGAAAGGTAAAAATGAGAATCAGAAATTTCGTTACAATACCGGTTGTTCTTGCAACAGCAGCGCTTGCTCAGGATGCTGCTGAAACTGCCGGTGAAACAACATCGCCTGCGGGATGTCTGGGCACTGGTGGCATCATGGGGCTCCTACCCATTCTTGCCATGGTTGCTATCTTCTACTTCCTGATCATCAGACCCCAGCAGAAGCAGAGTAAGAAGATGAAGGAAATGCGTGAAGCAATGCAGAAGGGTGACAGCGTTGTTACCGGAGGCGGTATTCACGGTGTAATTACAAACCTGAAGGGTGATGTTGTTACAGTGCGTATTGCAGATTCTGTAAAGATTGATGTGGATAAATCTGCTCTTACTGTAATAGTGAAGGAAATCTCTGCTCAATGACAAACCGTATGAGTTCTGTAAGAATTATCGGTGACCCTGTTCTAAGGAAGAAGAGTGTTCCTCTCGTCTTTCCCGACAATGTGCAGTACATCAACACTCTGGTCAAAGCTATGCAGAATACCCTTGAAGTTGCTGAAGGTCTTGGTCTTGCAGCGCCGCAGGTTGGCGAATCAGTGAGGTTGTTTATTGCTGTGCCAAACTATCTTGAGGAACTCAACGGGCATGTGGTGTTTATCAATCCCGAGATACAGCCGTACGGTGAAATGGAGAAGAGAGAAGAGGGTTGTCTCAGCATTCCAGGGATCTACGAAGTGCTTTCAAGGCATTCGCAGGTAAAAGTAAAAGCAAGAGACATACTTGGTAACAAATTCACACTTGATGTGAGCGGACTGGCAGCCAGGCTGGTGCTTCACGAAGTTGATCATCTGGATGGGATTCTTTTTGTTGACAGACTCAGTCCTATAAAGCGGAAACTCCTGAGAGGAAAAATAAAGAGGTTGAAAGAGGACCGGAGCGTGTATTGAAAGTAGTCTTTCTGGGCACATCATCGTTTGCGCTGCCTGCACTCAGAGTGCTCCATGATTCAAGCAGTGTCGGGCTGGTTGTTTCCCGTCCGGACAGACGGTCCGGACGGGGAAGAAAAATAAACAGACCTCCAGTTGCAGTTCTTGCAGATCAGCTGGGTATCCCCCTGCTTCAGCCTGAGAAACTGAAACAGATAAGAGATGCAGTTTCAGAGCTGTCACCTGATGTCATGGTGAGCGCCTCGTACGGCGGATGGCTTCCCGAATGGTTTTTGTCCATGGCTCCTCTGGGCGTAGTAAACATTCATCCATCCCTTCTTCCAGCACACAGAGGTGCAGCACCTGTGATAAGAACGGTTCTTCACGGTGACACAGAAACCGGTGTCTGTTTTATGGTTACAGATAAAGGATGGGACACCGGGGATATTCTCCACACAATTCGTTACAGAATTGATGGTGCGGAAACTGCCGGAGAGCTGGAGGTAAAACTTGCAGATCTTGCAGCAGAAGCTCTTCCCGGGGTTCTCAACGACTATGTTTCAGGAGCAATCAAGCCGGTGCCTCAATCGGGAGTGGAAAGTTATGCAGAAAAGGTTACCTCTGAGGAGGCAGTGATTTCCTGGTCATCATCGTCTGAGGAAATCGTGCGTGCTGTTCTTGCGTTCAACCCTGTTCCCGGAGCTAGAACCATGTTTCGCTCGAAAACTTTGAAGATCTACCATGCAGAAGTTTCCACCCTCTCAGGCTCCCCGGGAGTGGTGCTGGAAACCTCTCCGCTTTCTATCGGCTGTGGAACCGGTTCCGTCAAGCTTTTAGAAGTGCAGCCCCAGGGCAGGCGAGTAATGAGTTCGGAACAGTATGTGAGAGGTTACAGAATACAGAGGGGAGCCGTTCTCGGTGAAGGATAACTGCGTGTTTCACTATCACCTGGGATTAACGGTGTTTTCTCTTTTTCCAGGCGTAATTGTGCTTCTGCTCACCCATTCACTGATCTGGTTTCTTGCATCAATGGTTCTGGTAAATATTTTTGGTTTGTCGCGGAAGAATATCTTTCTTGCGATTTCTTTTCATGTACTCAAACCAATGGCAGGAATGTTTGGAGGCGAGGGTTTTGTCGCTGAAGAAATGGTTATTACCCTTGGCTCAGAGAAAACACTGAAAAAATTTGGTGGCGGTGTTCCGCCTGGAAGAATTCTTCTTCTTCTTCCCCATTGTCTTCAGAGGCACGACTGCCAGCGCAGAATAACATACGACCCGTACAACTGTGTCAGATGCGGAAGATGCCCCATTGGCGAGCTTCTTGACCTGGCAGACAGAACAGGTGTAAAAATAGCCATAGCAACAGGTGGAACCCTGGCAAGGCGCTATGTAAAAGAGGCCAGACCCATAGCGGTTGTGGCAGTGGCCTGCCCCAGAGATCTCGGCCAGGGAATGCTTGATGCTCACCCGGTTCCAGTGGCCGGTGTAGAGAACACAAGGCCGGTGGGAGACTGCCTGGACACCCAGGTAGACATCCCCACAGTAGAGAGAAGAATAAAAGAGCTTATGTCACCGCCGGCTGCTGAAACTCAGGGTTAAGGTTCAAGAGTTGTTGAAAGGAAGAGAATTCTCTTCCGACAACTGATAGTTTTTTTCCATGAACAGCCTCATACAGGCTTCAACAACCTGTCTGTCAAAATAGATACCGGAACCGGCTGTTATGTTCTGCAGAGCCTCATGAAGTCCAAGGCTGGCTCTGTAGGGTCTCATGGTCGCCATGGCTTCCACAACATCAGCAACAGCCAGTATCTTGGCTTCCAGTTTGATAGCCGGACCTTTCAACCCCAGCGGATAGCCGCTGCCATCTAATCTTTCATGGTGCTGCAGAACGATATCTGCCACGGGCCAGGGAAAGTCAATCGACTTCAGAATGTTGTACCCATCTTCAGGATGCTCTCTCAGCAGAAGCATTTCGCTTCTGGTTATTGCCCCGGGTTTGGTAAGTATTTCAGTTGGTACTGCCATTTTACCGATGTCGTGCAGTATGCCGGCAATCCTGAGCCCGTCAATCATGTCCGACTTCATACCCAGCTCTTCGCCTATGGCGCAGGCAAGGTCAGCAACTCTTTTCTGGTGACCGGAGGTGTAGGGATCTTTCATGTCGACCAGCCTGCTCATTGCCAGAACAACTCCGTCAATTGTCTTTTGAAGCTGTTTGAAAGCGTTCATTCTTACGGTGATATCAGTGATCACACCTTCGGCTATGGAAACTGCTGCCTCGGTGAGCATGCTCATGGTAAATGAAGCCCAGAATGTTGATCCGCCGGTTCTCTTAAGAATTATCTCGCGGTCATCCATTCTGCCTTTCTGCTGCAGAAGTCTGATGATGTTTGCCTCGTCGGAGGCATTAGCCAGAAGATCGGATATTCTCACATTGCGTGAATCTTCCTCTGAGATTCCAAACATTCTTCTGAACGCCGGATTCATGGAAAGAATCAGACCGTTCTCTCTTACCTCACTCCGGAAAACGCCCACAGGAATTGTCTCTGACAGTTTTTTGTAGTTCTGCTGTGTAGTTTTCAGTGCTTTGCGGCTGTAGACCTGGTCTGTGATGTCAACGGTTAGTACAACCACTCTCTGCACTGTATTGTCCGGATTCATTATCGCGTAAAAATGCTGTGAAACCCACACCTCCAGGCCGTCTCTCTTTTTGTCGGTTTTTACCTCGGGTACGAAGAATTCTCCACCGGACAGGTAAACCTTCATGAGTTTCTCTTTGTAGTTAGCCAGATACGAGTCGGTGTCATCAAGCTGCAGCGTTGTACGAACCTTGTCCATGTCGAACTTGATATGCTCATCGGTGTTGTTCCAGATTCTCTGCCATGCTTTGTTGTAAGACAGAAGATTTCCAACAGAATCGCGAACTGAAATACCCACAGGAGCGTTTTGGATAATAGCAGAGTTAACGGCTTCCCTGTCCCGGTAGTTCTCCATCTCGCTTTCTTCGTGGGTGATGTCACGCATTATACAGAAAACGCCGATGGGAGATTCCAGTTCAAGCAGAGGGACTTTCAAACAACTGAAAACACGAGACTTGTTATCACCCTCATGAAAAGAAAGAACTGAGCGAAGAGACACTGTGTTTTGCATTGTCTCCAGGTCTGTCCGGTTGTCTTCTTCCGCTGTCAGTGCAGGCATGAGGTCTGCTGAACTCAAACCTTCTACTTTCTCCGGTGCATCCAGACCGAAGAAGTCGGAAAAAGCCCAGTTGCAGGTAAGAAAACGCAGCTGACTGTCTTTGATGTAAACCAGTTCTCTGGCCTGATTGAAAGCCAGTTCAAGGTATCTGGTCAGATCTTCCTGTTTAC
>JAGGYZ010000144.1 GCA_021162285.1 Candidatus Fermentibacteraceae bacterium | reverse complement strand
CTGTCTCCCAGAGCAATCTCATCAGATGCATCAGCCGCTTTGGCAACGATGATGCCTTCAGCGGGTTTCTTCTTTGCAGAATCTGGAATTACAATTCCGCCACTTGTCACATCTTCAACTTCTACAGCTTCCAGCATAACGAAGTCCTGCAGAGGCTGGATCTTGATGTCTTTCATATTTCTACTCCCCGTTGTTGGGTTTAATACCCAGGTACTCATCAATTTTCGGTTTGTCAAAACCCACGATATAGCGTCCGCCAATACTTAACTGGGGTACACCTGTCTGCCCGGTTTTTGCCTGAAGAGAAGATGCTCCGGAAGGATCACGGGAAATATTTACCTCTCTGAAAGGAACTCTGTTTTTCCTGAGGTAGGTTTTTACCCTGGCGCACCACGGGCAGGAATCCCCCACCCATAGCGTCACAGGCGGAAAACCTTTTTTCTTGTCGCTGGAAGAATTTGATACCGCGCTGTGGTTAAGAAATGCGTTTGTGTAGTAGTCTTCATCCTGTTTTCCAACAATCTTCTGAATTACCCTGCCCTCTGTAACAGAGATCACAGTTGGAACGGTGGTAACACCGTAGCGTTTGTGAATCCCCTTCACTTCTGCCACATCAACAAACAGCGTGGTTTGATCCGTGTTTTCCGAGGCAAATTTTCTGAAAGCATCCTCGGTGTCCCTGGATGCAGATGAAAAACTGCCGAAGAATCCTACGACAACAGCATCCTTGTGCTTCTGAAGTATCCTGTCAAAGTCAGCTGCTTCCTGAATCTGTATTAAACTCACATTCCACTCCCATTCGATGCATCGTTGAGTGCTGTCAGTACAGCAGCAACCGCTTCAGGTCTGCACAGGTTGTACCTTCTGCAGCGCCATTCAACCTGACACTCAACAAGCCCCGCTTCGCGCAGAACTGCCAGATGCTTTGACAGCAGCGAAGCCTCCACAACAAGTTTTGTCACAAGCTCAGATACAACACATGAACCTGTTGCTAATTCATGAAGTATTCCGATTCTGATTGGATGGTTAAAAGCCCTCATCACTTCCGTGAAGTTTTTGCTTCTACCTTCTGAGTCAGTCATTTGAACACTCCTTCAACTGAGTCGGCAGTAAAATATGAAATGACTTATGATTGTCAACCCGGCATTTATCTGGCATATTGCTAAGCAGTTAGAAAATTTCATGGAACACTTCCGATTGCATCGCAGGTACCGTTGTTCAGTATTTTGAAAAGATTCGTAAAATCCAGTTGTACATAAACAAAATATGTGGTATTTTCCGTACGTGCGGCAAAACTGTTGTAGATGACTGGTTTCAGGCGGGGTCAGTTCTGCTTGGTTTTGTTCGCTTTGAACATGCATTAGCAGGTAACTTTTAGTACAATACAGCACAATAGAAATTACTGTGACAGAGGGGTTCTAATGAAACTACCGAGCCTTAAAATCGGAGACTTGACCATTCGCATTCCAATAATTCAAGGTGGCATGGGCGTTTCTGTATCGAAGGCTTCGCTTGCTTCTGCAGTCTCAATGGCCGGTGGGCTGGGCGTTATTGCCAGCGTGGGGCTTGGTGAGGAGATGGATCTCTCAATACCCTACAGGGAAAGGTCTAAACTTGCACTTTCCGCCGAGATCAAAAAGGTTAAAGACAAGGGTCTGTCCGTTGGTGTAAATGTGATGGTTGCACTTACAAACTTCGGTGATATGGTTAAAACCTCAGCCGAAATGGGTGCTGACGTGCTTCTTGCCGGCGCCGGTCTACCCCTTCGTCTTCCGGAATATGCCGGAGACTCCCCTATGAAACTTGTTCCAATCATATCTTCAGCCCGGGCTGCCGATATCATCTTCCGCTCATGGATAAAAAAATACTCCAGGTTCCCTGATGCCATTGTGGTGGAAGGTCCCATGGCTGGAGGTCATCTAGGTTTTAAACTTGATGATCTGGTAAATCACACAGCCTCGGATCTGGATACTCTTGTGCGGGAAACACTGGAAGTGACAGAACGCTACCAGCAACAGGCGGGAAGAGAAATTCCTGTTGTAGCAGCCGGAGGGGTCTTCACCGGATCGGATATCGCACGCTTTATCAACATGGGTGCCAGCGGCGTTCAGATGGGCACGCGGTTTGTTGCCACGGAAGAGTGTGATGTTTCCCAGGAGTACAAACAGGCTTTCGTTGATGCAACCGAAGACGATGTTGCTGTAATTCTCTCCCCGGTGGGGCTTCCTGCAAGGGTAATAAAAACTCCTTTTGTAGCAAAAAGCCTTGGGGAAAGACAGCAGTTCAACTGCTTTTACAAGTGTCTTATTACCTGCAATGCCGACAAAGCCAACTACTGCATAGCCCTTGCACTGCTGAATTCCTACAAAGGTGACATGAACGAAGGGTTCCCTATGTGCGGCGAAAACGTGTATCGTGTTAAAAACATCGTAAAGGTTCAGGAACTGATGGACGAACTCACAACAGAAGCAGAACCTCTTCTTACGTAATTCTCGGCCCCTTTCGCATGTTAACCTGATTACCCGCAGTCGCTGCGGCTATTTCCTGCCCCATACCAAATTTTGCGGGGTATACAATAACCATGGATCCCTCTTCTTTAGATATATCCAGAAGGGCCTGTATCTGTCTTAGCTCCATTGAGTTCTCTTCTCCCGCAAGTAATCTCGATGCTTCAGCCAGAGATTCAGCAACGGTAAGCTCTGCCTTTGCCTGTATTACCTTTGCCTTTGCCGATCTCTCGGCTCTGGCAATGACAGCAAGCTCTTCAACCAGAGAAGGGGGCGTTCCAACATCTGTAATACGGACGGCACGCACGTTCACGCCGTAATCTGCAGCAGCTCTGTCAATGCCGGCCTTAAGCTCGTCTGCTATTCTGTCTGTTTCACTTAATAGCGGCCTCAGATTGTTGCCGCCTATTGTGCTTTTAAGTGCCTCCATTGAAACCCATTCTGTGGTTTTCCAGTAGTTCTGAACATGTATAACAGCCTTCTCCGGGTCTTCTATCTCCAGCTCCACCGCGGCGGTAACATCAATTGGAATGTTGTCTTTTGTAAGAGTTTTTGTCGCTTTTACCTCGTATGTGGTGATTCTTATATCAACAATTCTGGCTATGGAATAAATGAAAGGCGGAACGAGGAAAAAACCGGGTCCCCTGACACCAACCGACTTCCCGAGCCGGAGAAGAACCATTCTCTGCCACTGGGGAAGAATGTTAACCATTTTTGCAAAAATATTTGCCAGCCACAGAATTGCAATTGTTAACACAGCCACCCAGAAAAGTGATCCGTTCAATTTGAAGCGGGATGCATCGAAATACGGCCAGACCAGCAAAAACCACAGAGGAACAAAAACCAACAGACGGATAAAACCTCTCATAAAACTCTGAACCGGATTTCTGGTTGCCACTTAAACCCTCCTCTGTTTCTCGACCTATCTATTTATATGTCAATTTACCACTGTGCTACAACGCTCCGGGGGGCTTGCTCTGCTGCGAACAAAACCTTATCATGCTGCGTCTAACCGCTACAGAAAAGAGGAGGAAAGATGAAAAGGCTGACCGGTGTAGCAAGTCTGCTTAGTCTGTTACTTGGATCCGGAACTGCACTTGCAGGCGATCCTTACGGAGAAATGGTTGAATCTGCAGTTTCGAACCCTGTGGTGCTGACTTTTTCATTCATTATCTGGTTCGTAACTGTTGCTTTTTTTATTGCAGCTCAGTGGAAGCTGTTCGCAAAAGCAGGAGAACCCGGATGGGCAGCCCTGGTTCCGATCTACAACATGGTCGTTATGATGAAGATAGCAGGGAAACCTGAATGGTGGGTAATTCTGTTGTTTGTACCCATCGCAAACATTGTGGCAATCATAATTATGTACATCGGTCTGGCCAGAAACTTCGGAAGAGGCGACGGATTTGCTGTGGGTCTGATATTCTTTCCATATATTTTCTTACTGATACTGGGGTTCGACAGCTCAAGATACCTTCCGGTAGCCTGACCCGGGAACACAGACTGAATGTAACCCCTCGTGGGATTATCCACAGAGGGGTTACTCTGTTACTGTAAATGTGTAAACCGATTTGAGCGGAACTTCCTGTATCAGTTTTACTTTCAGCTCTCTTACG
>JAGGYZ010000296.1 GCA_021162285.1 Candidatus Fermentibacteraceae bacterium | reverse complement strand
GGCTGCCAGATGTAGGCACCCTCCATGTCGTCTTCAAAGACATACCCCGGAAAATTCTCAAAATCTTCTTCGAACTTGTAGTTCGTCCAGCGTTCCATGTGGCCGTCTGACTCCGCGTAGATGTCCCTGTACTCCTCTGGAGAAAGCCCTGCGAGCTCGAGGTTGTAGGGAGTGGAATACCCGTTGTACTTCCCGCCGGAGGCCATTGTGATTGTGAAATTAACCGTTCTGACAAAAGATGGATCAACAGTCGCATTTCCCATTCCATCTGTGTAGGAAAATGCTATTTCCGCCTCAGAAACAGGAAGCATCAGCTCTTCACCGTTACCGTCAACCACAGTGATTATTCCGTTTGAGGAAGCTACAGTAATAACATCCTCAGGTCCGGTTTCACCGGGATTTCTTGTGTTTGAAACAAATGTAAACCTGTGAGAAGATGCCTCAAGAACAGGCTCATCAATTCTGAACAGATCACCTGGATAGGCAGCATTATCTATAAACGACTCTATCCCGGAAGCTGCCAGCTGCGCTGTGCTCCCTTCCTCCGCCCGGGCAGACGCCACATCCGCCGAGTGTAAACCTCCCCTTAGAAATACGAAAGCGGCTGCAAAGATAACTCCGATCAAAACAACAGCCATCACAATTTCAACCAGGGTAAAACCCTTGGAAGTTTTCATGGGTGTCTCCTCTCTCTTACAACTTCAGTTACTGTTATCATATTCTATCAACTTCTATCTGTTAACCCTCCTGCCGGGGAGGATCTATTATCCAGCTGTAAACATTCCACCGCCCCAGCATGGGAAAATAAGGAGGGTGAATTGCACCGAGGCCCTGTTCCCAGGTATTGCCTACATAATATCCGCTGCCGGCTGATGAAAACCGCCCCATACTTCTTTCCACAAGACTCCCTGCAACGGTTATTCTGGCCTGTTCATCGGGAAGATAGGGCACCTCGGCCTTAAAACTGCCGGCAGGCGCAACCAGGCAGGCTCTTACAAGAAATCCCCTGTCGGTTTCGATTGCCCACTGCCCCGGCCAGTCGCTGCCACCGGTTTCGTCGGGGTCGGCAGGAACAATTATGTCTCCCAGGGCTACAAGCCCCAGCGGTCCTCCGGAACCTGCTGCACCTCCGTCAATTTCACCGCCTATTTCCATGTCGCCGACAGTGATAACGGTAAGCGGGTGATCAGGTCTCCGTATTGTTTTAATTACCACAGCAGAGAAACCGTTTCTGGCAATGACCAGATCAACGCCGGTGAGATCAATTACTCTCTCTTCAGCTCCCTGGTTTTCCTTGAATATCAGGTTCTGACCGTTAATAATAATTCTCTCTGCTTCCACTCTTACGCCGTTGCTCTGGACAGAACCGAAAACAATACCGCTGAAGTGGTTGTACATTCTTGAGAAATCAATCTCCTGAGCGCTGGCGTTCCAGTAGGGTTTGCCCTGACGATGACTGGAATAGGGTCTTACCCACACATTGCTGCCATCGGGGTGAGGCAGCACAGAAATGCCGGTTCCGGAAAAGCTGAACCCCCCGGACCTTGTAGTAGAAATCATCTGCCCATAGGGATCATCTGTTGAGTCAGGCGAATAACTGCTGAAATAAACAATACCGTTAGAATGAACCGGACCATTTACAATTCTTCCATCAACAAAGTAACCACCAGGAATACCATCGTTTGTGAGAAGAGCAAAACTTGAGGATAAGCTGGTGCGGCTCTCAGCTCGATATCCCGGATTACATCTCCGGACATACCCTGAGAACGAACTTCAACCGCCCCATTGCTGCACAACCCGCCAAGACCGTTCATCGGGTCGATAACAACCCGGAAACTACCACAGTCTGGAAGGCTGATCCACCCGGCACTGTCGGTTTCAAGGGGAAGCACAACAGGTGCTCCAGCCTGTGGAATCGACTCCATGGATGCAAGGTGATGAAGGGCAAGTGCGGTGCCGGCCTCTGCAGCCATTTCCGCACGAACCCTGTTCATCTTAAACAGATGAGTGCGGGCATTCATCTGAAAATAGGTGTAAACCACACCTGTAAGAACAAACAGCACGGAAGCCGCACCCACGACAAGTGCAAGTGCGCTTCCTCTCTGCTGTTTCATAAAACCCTCTTCCTGTTAAGCTCAGTACTCTGGATGGGTACCGTTAGCTACGTCGTTTACTGTCATATCCGGTTTCTCAGCCCACATGGTTGTGTTCCAGTTTGCAGTGGTGGGAAAGAACGGGGGGTGCATGTAAAGAAGCCTGGGATCAAAGTAGACACCGATGTCAAATCCGGTGCTGGAGGTACTTGTGTAACCCTCTTCCTGTATCATGTAACCTCCGTTCAACCTGAACTCCTGCGGCCCTGCAGGTTCCCAGTATTTAGATGCGTAGAGATTACCTTCGAGGGCAACGATTACTGCGTAGTAGCTGAAACCGTCTTCTGTATCTATCCAGAAAGACAAAGAACCCCATTCAGGTTGATCCACCCCGGGGTCATCGGCAATTATCAGGTCTCCGTTTACAGTCATTACCCCCAGAATCTCCAGGTTATCCGGATCCTCCAGATCGATGTTCTCGTACAACAGGTCTCCGGACATATACACATCACCTCTGCACCCTATTGTAAGCGGCATGTTTAACCCCTGCAGCTGGCTGCTTCTAAGAAAGAAGCAGTCATCTGTTCCGTTTTCTATCCACACCACAGGGTTCTCCATATCTCCCAGGTAGTACTCCTGAACAGCTGCAAGGGTGTCTGCTTTGATCAACAGGGTATCACCCTTCAACGCAAGTCGGGAACTGTCTGAAATACTTCCTGCAGGGAAGTAAAGACCATTGATCTGTGCCGCTGACCGAACCCCCTGCCAGTTCAGCTCGTCTTCACCAAACGGGATTGGATCCACATTCAGATCAAAGAACGGCGGACCCATAAGCAGTCTGTTGTATGGCTGCATCTCCAGGTTTCCAGTGGAAGGAGTTGTAATGGGCGTATTACCCTGCGACACGTAGTATCCAGAAGTCAGCCTGAAAGAATAGAAGAACGGGTCGTTGGTGCTGGAAGCAGATGCGCTGCGTACTCTCACCGCACCGTTAGCGTAAAACGGACCGTCAAACCTGTATCCGTCTCCGTAGTAACCATCGGTGCTTGGGTTGTTCATAAACACTGAAAATCTTGCCAGGTTCTCGGGCATAACGATGGACTGCATTCCATAGGTATCCATTGTCAGCCCTGGAACACTGGCTATACACCTGATCAGGTAGGCATTGGCGGATGTAACCTTGTTGTTGCTGTTGGATGGATCCACCGACGCATACACGCTGCCTATATCGCCGGGAAGGTCGAAGAAAGAAATCTCAGTTCCAAGAATGTCTTCGGGAAGAGAATCCGCAGGAAGAGATGCCCCTGAGATCAGCATGTGGGTGGCCAGATTGATGCCAGCCTCGGCTGAAAGCTTGGCCTGTATCCTGTCTCTGGCCCATATCTGAGTATTTGCATTCATTTTGAAGTACTGGTACGCTCCGGCGGTAAGAATGATCAGAAACATGGAGGCGATCAGAACAAGAACCAAAGCTGAACCTCTTGTGTTATTCGTGTACATTACTGCCCCCTATTCGGCGTAACGGCCGTAGAAGCCGACATTATCTATGTTCCAGCCACCAAGTTCCACGAAGGGACCGGAGCTCATCACGAATCGAATAAAGTAGTGTGTCTTTCCGCTGATTCTGGCTTCCTCGAAGTAGTATGTAAGCGGAATAACTTCGTCCTCCCACAGAGTATCGTTGTAGTGACACTCTTTTACAGTGGTCCAGTCGCTCAGCTCAGTTGGCGGGTCTTCACTTGTGGTAAATGCCATCTGAACAAAAGCAAAATCATTGGAGGCCAGCCTGAGACACCTGTCGAAGGAAACGCTGACCGAATCGTAGGAGGAGGCATCAGCCATGGCGTAGGCACCCGACCTGATCCAGCTCCACTCATTGGGCATATATAAGCCATCATCGGTAAGATCTGTTCCGGCAATTCTGTTCTCATTGTCGGGAACAAGTGCGGGATCGATGTCCGGTGTATACAGCGGAACACCTATCTCCCAGTCGTTGGGGTCTCCACCGGTAACCCAGGTGGTTTCTCCGCCGAATCCAAGCTCGGAAAGGGTGTAGATACCCTCAAAATCACTGTAGAAGTTACCAAATGACACAGGCATCTGATCTGTGGTGGCAGTTGAGTCTTCATCGACATAGTGGGAGCCATGGCTGACAGTACTTATCATGAAGGCAGGTCGCATCCCCGCCCGGACAAGGAAAGCAGGATCACCACTGTCGGACACAGCCCTTCTTGCAGCATCGGGATGGTATCCGGCAAGCCAGCCGTAACCGGAGAATGGACTTGTCTGCATCATCTCGAGCTTCACAATAAGGTTACCGGCAGACGGCAGAACAAAATCGTCGGTGAGATCTATTGTTACCCATTCACTCATGGTCGGTGCCATTTCGTAGGTACCAAAGTAGGTAAGTGTGTTCTTGTCCCATTCTCCGTCGTCTCCGAAAACAGCTTCCGTTGTGCTGCCAAGGTATACATCAACCTCGTCGAAGTACCAGCTTCCACCTGGAGTTTCCGGTTTGAAACCTATGGACTGAACAACAACGCCGGAAACGGTACCTGTGGCCTCGAAGTTATCAAGGGTCCATCCCGACCGAACAACGCTTCCATCAGAGTGGAAAACGAATCTGAACTTTACGCTGGTACCTACGAACAGATCCAGCGGGACGTCAACTGTTGTGCTGCCCGATGTTCCGGTAAAAGCACCGTGCCCGGAATAGCTGCCATTGTACGCGGCGCAGTCAAGAACATTCCAGCTGATTCCGCCGTCTGTGGATGCCTCTATCCACCCAAAATCGTAGCCGCTTTCCAGATCCAACGAGTGAGTAAATGAAAGCACAGCGTCCTCGGTACCCATGGGAACAATCAGCTGGGGGGATTCCAGCCAGCAGTCTGTGTTGTTGCTGTACTGTGTTGCATCGTTAGCGTGAAGAGTCCACTTGTGGTTCCCGGAAATCGTCTCCAGAAGCCAGTCGTCTGTTTCCCCGGCCGTTACAGCCTCATGGTGCCATCCGGGAAGGGAATACCTCTCTTCGATAACACCGAGCTCGAACCAGCGCCACAGCATTCCGTAGCTGGGCCATGGACCCATACCGTACTGACTGAGAGCTATTCCAAAATCTGCCGAGAACGGCACAGAATTAGTTACAGCAGCGTTATCGAGATCTACGGCAATTCTCTGCCAGTTCGACGCTCCAGAAGGTACTCCGATTCTGCTCAGGTCAAGTGTGGTGTTGTCTGCAAGGACAACGATATCATCAAAACTTATACCGTCGGTGCCTGTAGCTGATGTGGCTGTGTAGTTGTCGTGCTGACTGAAGATGATGTACAGTTTCGAGGGCATGGATCCTGAAGGAACAAACGTATAGCTGTACGTGTTCCACTGACCGCTGGTTAAAGAACCGGGATCAAGATTCAGGTGATCTGCAACAGTGTCTGTTATTCCATTGCCAAGGCTCCAGCCGATGTAATCTCCACTGTTATCTGAAGAGTTGAAACTGTGGGTCTCGTCTCCGTGGTCAGTCATACGGTAGATAACGGTAATGGGAGTACCGTCTGCCAGTGTGGAAGTATCCACCTCTATCAGCATACGGGATCTGCTGAGATGCCCGTTCACCCTGCTGTCAAGGGTGACAAAAGTGGTTGAGTTGTTCCACGCTGGCTGAGGGGAATGAATCCTGTGGCGACCGTACAGGTCTCCCCAGAATTCAACATCGCCGTTGCCCATTGCGAGGGTTTCGAAGTCTTCAGAGAGCAGAGTGTCTATCGAACCGCTCTGGGTTATAAGGAAAACACCGTCTTCAGCAGTGATGGTCTCTGAAGAACCTTTCCAGCTGTTCACAGTGATGTAGAGGTCATCTGAGAGTGCGTTGTACGCAGCAAGATCCACAGATGTGGCAGCAATGTTACGGGCAAAGCCTCCTGTAATGGTGTTATGCATTCTAAGAGAAAGGTCGGCAAGCCTGGTTATCTCACCTGAGCCTGTAGACTGGAATGCCCAGATCATGTCTTTTGAGCCCAGACCGAAATCGTTGTAAAGCGGTATGGAATCCGGGATCAGGACCCCGTCTTCAAGATCGTCTTCCCACAGAACAACGGGAATGTCTCCAGGAGAATCTCCTTCGAAATCTTCCACACTGATCTCTTCACCAAGGGGAGGATGAACCTCTTCCGGAAGAGCCCACAGTATTACATTGTAGAGAAATTTCTCTCCGTCAGCGCTGTAGTTGACAAAGTTGGGAGCGCAGTAATGAATACGCCTCAGGGGAACACTGTCCTCAAAAATCACCGATACTCCGGAAATAGAATCTCCGTTGAAGCCGGTGATAAGCTGTGTGTCCAGTGTGAAGTTTGTGAGGGTAGTTATCCGTGTTCCAAGGGAAACGTCGTAGATCTCGAAGGGCTCAGGCAGACCATCGTGTATGGGATGATCCGTCACAACCTTGTTCATGGTACAGATACCGCCGGCAACCTCTCCGGTGACATCTCCCATGGCGAACACATTGTTGGCATCGTCGGGATCAAGGGCGATAATCGGTACCCGTATACCATTCAGTGCCCCCGTAATAGCAGAGTGATCCAGCGCACCTGCCACTTCCCTGAGTATTACCAGATCAACCCCGGAACTGTCGTAACCGTATGATTCCAGTTCGTCATCGGTGAGGTCAACAAGGGTAAAACCCCAGCGGTCAAGCAGCTTTAGAAGCTGATCCTGATCTGCAGTTGGCGCATGAAGAGTGGAATCTCCATCTATGTTTACCACTATCTTGGCATCGGGAGGTGGCGGCATATAGAACAGCGGGTCAAAGTTGTGGTACACACCCAGATTCCTTGGGGTGATTATTGTCTGCATCACAGTCTGGTACACGTCACCCATGTAGGTGTCTTGCAGTGTAATCTTTACAACTACGTGCCTTACAGCTTTTCTGTCCACCTCATCAAGGGGCTTTGACAGGAAGACACCGTCTTCATCCAGGTAGTTGAACTGAAGATCAACTATCTGTGTACCTGCAGTACGGTCCATTCCTGTGCTGTCTGTTATATGAACAACATCGTATGCATCCCTGAAAATCTGCTTGTAATCATTTCCGTCAAGAGATTCATCTCCCTCAAAGTCGGCATAGAAATGGAAAGAACCTGTGGTTGCAAGCTCCACAGGCTTCCATTCCTCTTCCGTCCAGCCTCCGTTGGGCATGTAGCCTGCCCACAGAATCACATCGGACATGGATTCAAGTGCAAGTTTGCCTGAAGTTGCAAGCTGATTCTGTCTGCGTGAAAAATGAAACTGTTCCGTTCCCTTCACAAAAAACATGTATACGGCGGCGAAAAGAACTCCCATGATTCCCATGACAACCACCAGCTCGATAAGGGTCATTCCTGATCTTGTTCGCGGCTTCATCTGGCGTTTAAACATTCCATTCACCTCCTATAGAATTGTGCTCAGGCTCAGGGTGTCTGCACCCTCAATACCTGCCCATGTTACCTGACATTTAACAAATTTCGCTTCCGGATACTCTGAGTAAGGGGTACCTATCAGAATCGATCTGGTAAACCCCTGCACAACAAACGGCGGGCTCTGCCACCCATCACTCATGGAAACAACATCCTGCGTGCGCAGGAGTTCGATTCCCTCACGGCAGATTTCAAGAGCTCTGGTCTGGTCATCCATCTGGTCAGACATCTTTATGATGTGCATGAAGAAGAATGCAATTCCAGTTACAACAATTGCCAGAATTATTGAGGCAATCACAACCTCAATCAGGGTGAATCCTGTTGCACCCCTCCCCTTCAATCTTTGTTTTCTCATAACAGCTCCTGTCTGTTTGTGTTGCTTTCCATGTAAAATCGCCTTGCTAATTCTATTGATACAGAGTCTCCTGAAGTTACAGCCACAGATACATCCACGGCATTTTCTCCATAAAGACCAACTGTTGTTTCTACTTTGTAATGATTACCCCACAGAGTATCGGGGTGCACAGATGTACCAGGTGCAGGAACCTCTTCCCGCCTTTCTATTTCAGCAATTTCAACCCTGGCCAGAGTAAGTGCGCCATCCTGGAGCTCCAGATTCTTTCCACCGCGGACAAATGATAACAGAGCAACGAAAAGGGCAGACAGCACAACCAGAATTACCACAGAGGCAACCACAAGCTCAACAAGGGTAAAGCCTTTTTTCATCTGCCCAGCCCCTCGAGGGCGTGGAAAACATTCAGTCTGCCTTCCGACTCGTATATTGAGTAAGTGTATGTTTCGCC
>JAGGYZ010000037.1 GCA_021162285.1 Candidatus Fermentibacteraceae bacterium | reverse complement strand
GGACACTGTTGAGAAGAATTCTTCTTCATTCTCAAACTGATATTCCAGAGCTGCTATATCAAAACAGTCAGGCAGAACCCTGCTGCGCATGTTATCCAGGAAATCTTCCATGCAATCTCCTTTGCTTTGCTGCAATATGACCGGTCTTGTCTGTGACGGCAATCGACAAAATGCCTATGCAATGTTACAAACTTTGTAGCAGAATGGGTTGTCTTTGTTACAGATACTGTAATGAATGCAGGGTAACCATCTTTGCGTGCCTGTTACACTTTCTTGCCGGGGAACTGTCTGAATACCTGAACTGGTTTGTTAAAAACTGACCTGTCTCTTAGGGTTGACAGTTCTGTATAGTGGTATTAGGGTACCACTATACGAAAAGGAAAGGAAGACATGTCTCACATACTGCGAATATCGGAGGCTGCTTCAATTGCGATGCATGCTCTTATTCTTCTCGCGGAGAATATGAAAGAGCCTGTCAGTAACAGCCGTATAGCTGAAGCCTTTTCTATCAGTGCCAACCATTCGTCGAAGGTAATGCAAAGGCTGCTTAAAAGTGGATATGTCAGAGCAATTCGAGGGCCTGGTGGTGGTTATACCCTTGCTGTTGATCCTGCCACTGTAACCCTTCTTGACGTGTATATCACCATTGACGGAAAGCCCAGTACTTCCGGGTGCCTTTTTGGTGAAGAGAAACACTGTTCACTGCCGGTATGTCTTTTCGGAAGGCTGACATACGAGGCAGACGAGCTTATAGAGAAACACCTGGGGTCGGTAACCCTTGCTGATTACATGGACGAGGATATCGCTCTTACAAAGTAAAATCAGTTACCTGGATATAGACAGAATTCCGGAAGGAATCCGGAGGAAATGAGGAGGAGACAATGAGTATGTTCTGCTATCAGTGTCAGGAAACACTGGGGAACAAAGGATGCACAGTTAACGGTATTTGCGGTAAAAAGGGAGACACTGCGATTCTTCAGGATCTTCTTATCTACACAGCAAAAGGAATTGCTGTTGTTGCAGATAAAGCCGGCAAAAACGATAAGGATATCAGCCATTTTATCACAAAGGCTCTTTTTACCACGATTACCAATGTGAATTTTGATGATGAAAGCCTTATCGGAATTATCAGACAGGGCCTTGCCCTCCGAGACGAAGTAAAGACCAGATACGGCGTAACCGGTGATCTGCACGACAGCGCAGTGTGGACGGCTGACACAAAAGAGGAATTTCTGAAGAAGGCGGAATCTGTAGGTGTTCTTTCCACAGAGAATGAAGATGTCAGGTCACTGCGCGAGCTTCTTACCTATGGTCTCAAGGGAGTTGCAGCTTACGCTGATCACGCTTCTGTTCTGGGTTTTGAAGATCAGGCTGTCTTTGATTTCATGGTTGAAGGTCTTGCATCTACGACCAAGGACTTCAGCGTTGATGAAATGATTGCTCTGGTTATGAAGACAGGAGAAACCGCCGTTGGAGCCATGGCTGTTCTCGACAAGGCAAACACAGAGACGTACGGCAATCCGGAGATCACTGAAGTAAACATCGGTGTAAGGAACAACCCCGCGATTTTGATCTCCGGTCATGATCTGAAAGACATGGAAGAACTGCTGAAGCAGACACAGGGTACAGGTGTTGATGTGTACACACACGGTGAGATGCTTCCGGCAAACTACTACCCCGCATTCAAAAAGTATGACAATTTCGTTGGAAACTACGGTAACGCGTGGTGGCTTCAGGACAAGGAATTTGTTTCTTTCAACGGCCCTGTAGTGATGACAACAAACTGTCTGGTTCCCCCGAAGAAAGAGTACAAAGACCGTGTTTTCACCACAGGTAATGTGGCTTTCCCCGGTGTTGCCGTGATTGAAGACAGGCCGGAGAACGGAGCAAAGGATTTCGCTCCTGTTATTGAAATGGCTAAAAAACTTCCTTCCCCGACCGAAATTGAAACGGGAAGTATCGTTGGTGGATTTGCCCACGAGCAGGTATTTGCCCTCGCGGACAAGGTTGTTGATGCAGTGAAGTCAGGCGCCATTAAAAAGTTTGTTGTAATGGCTGGCTGCGACGGTCGTCAGAAGGGCAGAAACTACTACACAGACTTCGCAAAGGCACTGCCTGAAGACACTGTCATACTTACAGCAGGCTGCGCAAAGTTCCGCTACAACAAGCTGAATCTGGGCGACATCGGTGGTATTCCAAGGGTTCTTGATGCGGGACAGTGCAACGACAGTTATTCGCTTGCACTTATTGCTCTTAAACTCAAAGAAGTGTTTGAACTCGATGACATCAATGAGCTTCCCATCGTTTACAACATTGCATGGTACGAGCAGAAGGCAGTTACGGTTCTTCTTGCCCTTCTCTACCTCGGCGTAAAGAACATCCATCTCGGACCAACACTGCCGGCCTTCCTGTCGCCTGCAGTTGTGAATGTTCTGGTTGAGAACTTTGGTATTGCTGGTATCTCTACTGTTGAGGACGATATTGAGAGTCTGATCAACTAGGCTGAACCTTACAGTTCCAGACAGAGGCTGCAGACTTCGCTCTGCGGCCTCTGCGCTTCCGGTTATTGACTCTGACAGGTGCCCTCTGCATTTTCAATGGACAACTGCCGCATTCAGCAGCAGACAGAGTGGAAGGACATGCTTATGCTGCCAGTGATTACTTTTGTTCTTACATTTCTTCCAACTGTGCTGCTTATGGTGTTTTTCTACAGAAGGGACAGAAACAGAGAACCCCGTAAGGTACTGATCGGAACCTTTCTTCTTGGTACTCTGTCGTTTCTTCCTGTGGTTTTTGTTGAGAACTTTCTTTCTTCACTTGGGGTGTTATCCGACGCAAATCCTCTCTTCTACAACCTCTACGATATGTATGTTAATGTTGCGGTTCCTGAAGAACTGTTCAAATTGCTGGTTGTTCTTCTCTACGCCTCCCGCACAAAGGCATTTGATGAGCCCATGGACGGGGTTGTTTACGGAGTTACAGCAGCTCTTGGTTTTGCAACTCTCGAGAATGTTTTTTATGTAGTTGGAGGCGGTCTGGGAACTGCCATAACCAGAGCAATACTGTCTATTCCCAGCCATGCGTTCTGGGGGGCTATTCTTGGCTATACCGTTGGCCAGGTCCGCTTCAACAACAGAGGAAAAGGTCTTATCCTCACAGGGCTGCTGATTTCTTCTGCCCTTCACGGCATCTTCAATACGCTTCTGGTTACAATTGAAGGAAGTGCTGCGTGTTCAGATG
>JAGGYZ010000126.1 GCA_021162285.1 Candidatus Fermentibacteraceae bacterium | reverse complement strand
GGTGAAGGAGAATTGGAAAAAGTATACACCAGAGTTTTTCTGTTCGAATACCTGGCAACCCTGGGGCTAATTGACGTGGCTTATGTTTACCCCCATTACCTCTGGCCTGAATTCAATGGCTGGTGGGGTACTGATAACCACGCATTCTGCAGCCGGTATGACGGGTTGCTGTATGTCAGGCTGAACCCTCTCGGTGCTTACTGTCTTGATGTGAACAATTCATACGCCCCTCCGAAAATAAAAGAACGAAAGTTTTTCAAGATTCAATCGAACATGGAACTTATCGTCAGTGATTCTTCTCTCACTGCAACAGAACAGTATTCTCTTGAGATGTTTGCGGAGCAGACCTCTGATATGGTCTGGGAGATCAGTAAAGAAAAAATTCTGCTTAGCATCGAGCAGGGAAATTCAATTGATGAGCTGCTTGAGTTCATTGAAAATCACAGTGAGAATCAGCTGCCCAATACTCTTGTGGTATTTCTGGATGATATAAGTAGAAAAATCAAATCCATATTATCTGTGAGCGATGCAGTTCTTGTTAAATGCAATGATTCAGTAACTGCTGCTGCAATTGCATCAGACAGCTCACTGAAAAAGATCTGCCTTCCTGCTGGAGACTCCTCTGTTGTCCTTAGCAAGAAGAATGAAAAAGCATTCAGAGCAAGATTGCGAAAGAAAGGATATATTCTACCCAAATGAGCGACTTCAATCCTTTAAATCCGCTGATTGTACAGGGCGACCACACGATTCTTATAGAGGTAGACAACCCTCTTTACCTTGAAACCCGCAACAGACTGCTGCGATTTGCAGAACTTGTGAAATCCCCAGAACACATACACACATACCGTCTTACACCGCTTTCCATCTGGAATGCATGTGCTTCAGGTGTGGAAGTTAACGAAATTACCGACACACTCACAGGTTATTCCAAGTACAAAGTACCCACCCATGTACTTGTTGAAATAAACGAATTTGCTTCACGGTACGGACGTTTAAAAATTATCAAGCAGGGGTTAGATCTTTTGCTGGTTACAGATGATCGTGCACTGTCCATGGAGATTTCTCTGAACCGTCAGGTGACTCCTTTTCTTGGCAAAAAGCTTCCCGATGGTTCCTTTGCAGTGCACAGAGATAATCGAGGACGGCTTAAGCAGGCACTGATAAAAATTGGTTATCCCGCTGAAGATCTTGCCGGGTACACTGCTGGCGAATCACTTTCTTTCAGTCTGCGTCATGAAACACTTGAAGGTCTCCCTTTCACCCTTCGCCCCTACCAGACAGAATCTGTAAATCTGTTCCACGCAGGCGGCGCAGACAAGGGTGGTTCAGGTGTGATTGTACTGCCCTGCGGAGCTGGTAAAACCATAATTGGTACAGCCATCATGGATAAAGTTCAAACATCTACCCTTATTCTGGCAACCAATGTTACAGCTGTCAGACAGTGGATATCTGAACTGCTTGACAAAACTACACTGACGGAAGACCAGATAGGCGAATACAGCGGACGAAAAAAGGAAATAAAGCCTGTAACGGTCTCCACTTATCAGATAATGACATACCGCAAAAGCAGAGAAGATGAATTCAAACACATGGAACTGTTTGATGAAAGAGACTGGGGTCTGATTATCTACGATGAAGTACATATGCTGCCCGCCCCTGTTTTCCAGGCAACTGCCGGATTACAGGCAAAGCGGCGACTTGGCCTTACTGCCACTCTTGTACGGGAAGACGGTCTGGAAGAAGATGTTTTTGCTTTGATCGGTCCGAAAAAAGCAGATATTCCCTGGAAAGAGCTTGAGCATGACGGATGGATCGCGAAAGCAATTTGCACAGAAATACTTGTTCCCATGCCGGAAGATCTTAGAATGCACTATGCTGTTTCCAATGCAAGAACTCAGTTCCGAATAGCTTCTGAAAATCCTGACAAACTGCCGGTAATAAAAAAACTTATCGCGCAGTTTCCGGAAGAGCAGATTCTTGTGATCGGGATGTATGTTTCACAGGTAAAATCAGTGGGTGAGGCTCTGGGAGTACCAGTTCTTACCGGAGCAACAACCCAGAAGAAGAGAGATCAGCTTTTTGGTGACTTCCGGGCTGGAAAGATCAGAATACTGGCAGTTTCCAAGGTAGCTAATTTTTCCGTGGACCTTCCTGATGCCGGTGTAGCAATTCAAATAAGCGGCACATTCGGTTCCCGCCAGGAGGAAGCACAGAGGCTGGGAAGAATACTGCGCCCGAAAAAAGGGTTGAATCAGGCACACTTCTTCTCTCTTGTCAGCCATGACACCAAGGAACAGGAATTCGCAATGAAACGACAACTTTTCCTCTGTGAACAGGGGTATGAATACAAGATTGGATACAGCAGTGAAATTCTTTGAAGTTGACTGGAACGCCATACTCAGGCTCAGTAAGCTCTGGGAAAATATCCCGGAGGATTCACAGATGTACTATTTGTTTGCTGTCTCTCCGGCAGGATCTCTGGATTTTGAAAATGTTATAACTGACTCAGATCCACTTATAGAACAGGGATTCTTAACAATTTCACCCACAGGAGAATCTCCGGAATTCTCAAAAGACTCAAAACAGTTTCATGCCTTTCTCAACAGTCTGATGAATTCTGATATATACGATGATAACGGGGACTCGATCAACCATCTTATCGAATACCTTGACTTCTTTTACTCCGATCGTGAACTGGTGACACTGACTGCAAACTACCGGGGCACAAGAAGGAACTATGAAGAAATTGCCACAAAAATAGGAAGTGCCTACTGGTTGAAACAGTTCCTTGATGCGGATAATTTACAGGTTTGGGGATCTGGGCACGATTTAAGCAAACAACTCCCCCTCATCAATATGCCAATCGAGGATGAGCATTTCTTTATCGCTCAGAAAATAGTAAGAACACTGATTGATGGTCCTGCAGTTCTCCAGCTGGCAACAATTACCGAAACAGTTGGGACTGAAGATACTGAACTAATAAGCAGAGCTATGCATCTGCTTCTAAAGCATGTACTTGTTTTTCTTTCATTCTCTGAATTCATCCATGTACCTGTGATCGGAATACACCCTTCAATTCACCGTTTCATTAATCCCGAAACCATCAAGCTGGTTAAATCAGAAACACAGGTAACTTCGTGTCCCCCCTTCCTGATTGATGATATGACCATTATGCTCACTGAGGCTTCAATGAGTCCCATACCTCTAAGACAGAGCGATAACAAGCCATACGCCAAATCTATCAAGGAGATATCATCAAGGTTCTACCAGCTTCCACCCGAATGCAATCGCCTGTACACATACACAGATGAAGAACGGGTAAGATTGGCGATGTTAACTCTGAATAACCATGATCTGGTAAGCATCCACGGCAAGAAAAGAGACAAAAGAAACTATCTTTATGCAGAAAAAGAAGGCAGAGACTGGCTTAAATTATCCGAAAGGGAACGTCTTGAAGAAATGCTGTTTACTCAGCAGAACTACCATAAACGATTCTACAACCTGAACAGAGGCAATTTCCCGACGGGCTCGGAATGCCTTTCAAAAATCGAGATTATCAGGGAAGAATATGATGTTCTCTATACGCAACCAAACCTGGCAGGATCGCTATATGGTGCATTTCAAATTCTTGCGGATGCAAGGCACACGGTAACGGAATCATCATTCTTTGAAAGACAGATTCTTACAGAAAATCCGCTTTTCACTCTTCTGCACTGTGGTGTACCATACATGAATACAACAGACTGGCAATTTCATAATATCGTTGACAAAGAGGAAATGATTAACTTCTGGCTTCGCTCTCTTCACAGATTCATGGTTAGCAAAGCTACTCCATACGGCATGCTGAATGTCAGTCCGATCCATGGAAAAGACGATTATGCTATATCTCTTTCTGATGCTGGTCTTTTCTTTACAGGTAATCTGAAGAAACTTCCTGTTGCAAAGGAATCAAATCACTCCATCCTGGTTCAACCCAATTTTGAAATTGTCTTCATGACTCAAAATCCCAGAGCCGAGGTAAAACTCGGGCAATTCTGTGAACGACTGAGCAGTGGTATCGGAACTCTTTTCAAAATAACCCGCAGCAGTGTTCTAAAAGCTGCTTCCCATGGTCTTAACGCAGCATATGTTCTGGATACAATGGCAGAACTGTCACACAAGCCTGTTCCCCCGAATGTTACAGAGCAGGTAAAAAACTGGATATCACAGTGCAGAATAGTTTCCATATCTACAAAAATACTTTTTACCTGCCCGGACAGGGAAACCGCCCTGCAGATAAAATCATCAGGTGGCGAAAAGGTTGAGCAGATCTCCGATACTGTTATTGCAGTATCCGACAAGAAATTCTCCAAAGCTCTTGAAAAGAAATTGGAAAAGAAAGGGATCTTCAAAAAAAGAGGATGATTTCAGCTTCTATATTTCGACATATGTCTGAAGAGACAACTGGTTTATGTACTGAGTATTCGGAAACAACCCCGCAGGAAAAGAATTCCAGAAATTGATAACCTCAAATCAAACAGGAAATGAATTATGAAATTTTATAATTGCGACTGGGCAATGATCATTAAGTACAACAAATTTGGGGAGCAATCTCCGCAAAAATTCAGCACCTTAATCATGCCTGCAGCTTGTGTTTGTGTTATGTTTCCATCTGTAAACTAGATCATTGAACTATCCTAAATAGTTCTCTAACTGAGTCAGAAAGGTTCATCATGGTTGCTAAAAAGAAAACAGATACCGATGTTTCGATGTCCAACACCAAGAAAGAGATAATTGAAGCCTACAACGACCTGGTGGATCAATTGGAAGCCAGGGCCCAGAGCGAGCTTAAACCCGAAGTAATACTTGAAAAGAAAAAAACAGTAGAAGTAGTTAAGGTTGCCGATGCCGTTGCCGAGAAAAGCATACTGACGGAAATAAATGACTTGCGAGTAGAGATGAGCAAATCACTTACGCAAATCTCTGAGAATATTGAAGTGGAAACCGAGAAGTACAAGAAGATCCAGGAAGCCATCGTAATAAAGGATGGTGAACTCAGGGAAATTTTTGAAATAGAAAGATCAGCTCATGCACTGGCGGCATTGATCGGAGCCCAGAACCAGAAGAAGTTAGAGTACGAAGCCGAAATGTCCAGAAAAAAAGAAGCGTTTGATATTGAAATGAATGCCAGAAAACAACTTCTCGATGATGACATTCAATCAACCCGCATCCAGTGGAACAAAGAAAAACAAGCGGCTCAGGAATCCACCAGAGAGAAAAACGAGCAGGAGAAAAAACTGCGCCAGCGGCAAAAGGAAGAATTTGAGTACAATTTCAATCGAGAACAGGATCTGGCCAGAAACCAGTTGATGGATGAAAAGGAAAAACAGAAGAAGCAACTGGCTCTTGATAAGGAAGACTTTGAGAAATCCGTCAAGGAAAAAGAGAAAGATCTGCATGACCGGGAAACCGGTGTAGCAGAAAGAGAAACGCACATGAAAGATCTTGAAGCAAAAGTTACAGCTTTCCCAAAAGAACTTGAAACACGCGTTAGCAAAGCAGTTAAAGATACCTCTGACAGATTGAATGAGATCGCAGAGAAGAATGAAGCTTTCATTAAAGTAGAAGCAGAGGGCAAAAGTAACGTCCTTCAGATGAAGATTGAATCCCTTCAGGGTACTGTTACAGAACAAGCCAAACAACTGGTAGAGATCAATGAAAGACTGGAAAAAGCATACGGTAAAG
>JAGGYZ010000180.1 GCA_021162285.1 Candidatus Fermentibacteraceae bacterium | reverse complement strand
CTGTACCTCACAACCGCTCAGGTTCAATGATCAACTGGAACTGGCTGAATTCCCTTGAAGCGGTATCGGAAACAGAGTTTACCAGACATGTTTCTGTGAATGAACCTGTAAAGGTAATGGTTGACGGAAGAACTGGTAAAGGGGCAATGCTGATACGCTGAGGCTGTTTCACCCGGGTCTAGAAAAATCTGGAGACCTTGGCGTAAACTGTAAACTCCGGGTCTTCTTCATCTTCACTTACCTCTCCAATGAGGAAATGGAACCAGCTTCCAGGAAGGTATTCCCAGCTGTACAGAAGGTTTGCCCAGATGTTATCACTTAGGCTGGAGGAGGATTCAGTATCCCAGACTCTTTCAAACCGCGACATCTGACCGTTAAGCCTTATTCTCATCAGCGGTGTTACCATGTACGATGCGGTAATACTGAGAGATTTCCAGTCGGAAAAGGTGTGCTCCCATATCTGCTCCGACCAGTTGAAACTGGTGGCAGGTCTCTGTATACGCATTGATGGTCCGATATCGAAAGACAGAACCGGTGTGGGTTTTATCATGAGCCCTGTGGAGAATCTTCTTGTCCATGAGTCAAGATAGATGCTGCGACTGGCGTTTGCCCAGCCTGCAACAGGTTTTCTGAAATCGGTAGACAGGGAAACTCCGCCGGAGAAACCTCCGTTGTACCATCTTCCATCAGGCCCTTCATACCGGTCAAACGAACGATCGTTGTAACTGACCCAGCAGTTCATGTGATACCGGCTTACTGTCGATCCGCCAAACCACATGTTAACACCGCTTCCGGTGTTTCTGTGGGATGAATCCATACTGTAACTGGAGCCAAGCCCCAGCCACACGCCATCAATGAAGCCTGATTCAAAATCACGGGAAATGTCTGTATCAAACGAATAAGAGGTTACACCGTTGCCCTGCATGTAACCCATAAACGAAGGATTGAAATTATCGCCGGACTTCCGTGCCGACAGGCTCATATCAAAATATTCTCTGTTGTAACCAGCCTCAACCTTGAAGGCGGCATTCTCCGACTGCTCCTGGAATCTGTTCCAGGTAAGACCAAGTTTACCTTTAAACTCAAAGTACTCCCTGACGGTAGTCATTCCGCTGAAAGATGCAGATCGTCCGAATACGTAATCTTCCCCTTCCTGACCTGGAACATCAACGCTTGTCATTGACACTTTCATCCAGTTCCCGGGGCTGAACTCCTCCAACAGGGATCCTGCTCCATATGAAGCAGAGGGTTCAACAAGTACGGTGTCACCCTCCCATACCCTGTCGGTAACTACTTCAAGGAAACCGTAACGAAGCTTGCCGGAAGTGCCTGTAACTTTTGCTCCGCCCAGAATGGGAATCAACTCTCCATTCATGGCTACTGATCCAATATTTCTGGAGTAAAACATGTTAAAAGGCATTTCAAATATCTCAGTGCCTTCCATGAAAAATGGTCTTTTTTCTCTGAGCCAGGGTGCCCAGTGGGATATGTTTCCCTGATCCGCATCGGATTCAATCTGTCCGAAATCAGGGAATACCGTTACATCCAGCACGGACTGCATGGTAAAAGGAACTTTCAGGTCTACCCCGGCACTTCCCCAGGGGTGGCTTAAAACAGTTTCTTTTGTACTAAACTGCAGACGACCGGCAACAAAAGGACGAACCTCCACCCTGTGCCTGGACGGCAGATTGTAAAGCCCGGTGAGATCGGCAAAACAGGAAACATCAACATCTCCCCGTTGCTTCATTCTGCAGAGATAACCGCCTTCGTTGGAATAAGAAATAGTGCGACCAAAATTAACACCCCATGTCTGCTCCTGATCCGACGAATACCGCAAAACAGAAAATGGAATGGCTAACTCCGCTGTCCACCCGGAATCACTAACGGCAGCCGCTGAACTCCAGACGGCATCCCAGTTCATATCGTAGCCACCAACCTCGGTTATTCTGTAGTCAAGCTGAACCCCGTCGACTGTAACAACAAACACAAAACAGTTGGCGTTATCGTTGAAGGTATCCAGGTAAATGTAAAACTTATCCACCGGTTGATCATTATCCCGGGCACCAACCTGGTGAACAATCCTGGACGGGTCAGGGTCGTGCATGAAGGCACAGACATAGACAAACTCTTCATCGTATGAGATCCTGATATCCGTGGGCAGAGACATCGGAACATCAGTTCTGGGACGGAAAGCAGTGAACTCCCCCCCAACTGAAGGAGTATTCTGCCAGCAGAGATCGTTAATAACACCATCGATCAACGGACTGTACTCCGTTTTCTCAACGGTGATACCACACAAAACAGTGAAAAGAAGTAGTAAACTCATGCTGGCATTATTGTATTGAAACTAGGATTGTCAAGTTTACCAGAGAGCAGATGAATATTGGCAGGTTACGCTTACAGGTGTCGAATGGCACGTAACTGGATACGATCAGGATATCTGCATCTTATACTTCCTGAAAAACTGCAGAATAAAAACTTCCAATCAAATACTGCAACAATCCTCTATAGTGCCGCGATGAGATGGAGAACAGGATCCGGACACAGGAACAATCGACCAGATTACGGGTAGAGATAAATGGAGTTAGTACAGGAGGGCCTAATGCGATTTCCAGTTTTTTTTGTTGTTCTATCTGTGTTGTGTTTCGTTGCATGCTATAATGCCGGTCCTTCATCTCCCGATTTCTTTATCACATCTATTGAATTTACAGGAGACTCCACAGGACTTGATTCCCCGTTTAGAGGTGCGGTATCTGTTCCTTACTGCGCATTTACAATTGAGTGGGACGCACCTCTGCCCGATACCAGATTTGAGTACAGGGTGTACAGAAGCCTGGAACCGGGGATTGAGAATCACCCTGAAAGTGCGGAGGAACTCACTGTACTTCTGAGTACTTTGTGGGTTGACTCAGATGAACTCGAATGGAACACTGATTACTACTACGTCGTTAAGGCGATTCCTTCCCGGGGCGGTGACAAATGGAGCAATGAGGTTGTTGTTCAGACTCCTGCTTCGCCT